>CAZDTB010000071.1:0-14423 GCA_964508075.1 uncultured Planctomycetales bacterium | reverse complement strand
CACCGCAAGTCGTTGGCGATCGAGGAGAAGCTCGGCCGGCTCGAAGGCATGGCCAGCGACTACGGCAACCTCGGCAACATCTACGTCATGCGTGGCGAGCTGGACCGGGGCGAAGAGATGTACGGCAAGGCGCTGGAGATCGAAGAGAAGCTCGGCCGGATCGAAGGCATGGCCAACGCCTATGCCAACCTCGGCTTGATCGCGGGGCAGCGCGGCAAGCTAGCCGACGCACGCGCGCTGTGGACGCGGGCGCGGCAACTGTTCGAGCAGATCGGTATGCCGCACATGGTCGAGAAGACGCAGGGCTTACTCGATGCGCTACCGGACGGCGGCGAGGACACTCCGCCGGGCGGGTGAACGTGCGGTAACCGAGCCCGAAGCGCAAGCGAGGGTTTGGGCCACGTTGGCGCGGCGGTAGTGAATCCCTCGCTTGCGCTTCGGGCTCGGATGACGGCCGCGCGAGGGCGCGGGCCGCTACCCGCTGGCGACCGGGCGAGTTCAATCCGTGAATCTGAAGCGGATGATCGAGAAGATCGCGTTGACGCCGTCGCGCCAGCCGATTTTTTTCCCTTCCGTGTAGGAGCGGCCTTCGTAGCTGATGCCCACCTCGTAGATCCGCCAATTTCCTTTGGCGATTTTGGCGGTGACCTCCGGCTCAACGCCGAACCGGTTGCTCTTGATCCGAATGCCCTTGATCACCTCAGCCTTGAAAACCTTATAGCAAGTCTCCATGTCGGTCAGGTTCAGGTCGGTGAACAGGTTGCTCAGCAGCGTGAGGAACTTGTTCCCATGGGTGTGCCAGAAGCTGAGCACACGCTTTTCGTCTCCGCGGAGGAACCGCGACCCGTATACGACATCCGCCCGCCCGTCCAGAATCGGCTGGAGCAGCTTCGGGTAGTCGTTGGGGTCGTACTCCAGGTCGGCGTCCTGGACGATGACGATGTCACCCTTGACTTGGCGATAGCCGGTTCGCAGGGCGGCCCCCTTACCCTGGTTCACGTTGTGTTCGAACACGCGGATGGTTGCGTCGGGAAACTCCTGTTCGAGCCGGGCGTATAGCTGACGGGTCCCGTCAGTAGAACGGTCGTCCACCAGCACCAGCTCGCGGTCGATCTGGAGCGGGACGGCCAGCACTCGGCGGATGATCTCGAAAAGCGTGTCCCGCTCGTTATAGACCGGGATTACGATGGATAGCAGCATTACGATATGATTCCTCAGTAAACCCCGTTCGAGGCACAGGTGCTGTGCGCGCCTCGTATCACGCGGGGTCTCACGCCGTCGCCAACAGCAACGGGTACAGCCCCGCATTGGGCGACCGCACCGCCTCGCGAATCTGCGACCGTAACGTGCGAATCGGCAGACGCCACAAGCGCCGCGCCAACGACGACACGCCATTCAGCTCATCGCGGGGCTGGGCGAACGCGTCGAGCAGTCGCCGTTCCTGGTGGTGGCGGTCAAACTCGGGTCGTCGGAATTCTTCCCAGGTATCCAGCAGCACCGGCAGCAACTCGGTTGCCGGCCGATTGATCCAGTTGAGTCCCGAAAAGACCAACAGGGCGGCGGACTCCAGCGCCGGCTCGGCGTGATGCGCGATCATCATGTGCCGCACGGCCTGCGCGCGACGCCCGCGGTCAAAACAGTGGCAGGCCAAGAGGTAACGGGTCACCGGGCAGCGCGGCTCGGTTTCCAGACGCCGTCGCAACCACGCCGCGAACTGCGCCGCCGAGTACTCCCCGCGCGCCGTTACAATCTCGTTGACAGTACGGATGTCCATCATCCGTCAGACCACGCCATCCTGGCCACACCCAACACGGGCACGCTAATTCCGACGACCTGAATCGTCAACCGCTGGCCGGTCAGTCCGGCAGCGCGAGAGGCATCGGGCACCAGGACGGCCATCGCCGGCCACGCGACTACTCCACTTCGCCTGATGTCGGCACACGCGGTTTGGCCGGTGGCTCCGACCACGCGCAAAGCTTCGCCGTCGGCTTCTGATAGGCCGACAAGAGCAATGGCCGCAGCGCCTGCGGGTGCGTCTCGCCCGCCGAGAGCAGGAAGTCAGCGACCTTGCGAACGGTCTCCGGCTTGGCTTTCGGCGATTGGATCACCAGCATCCCCGGAACCGGCATCGTCCGCGCGAGCACCCGCAACTTGTCACGATCCGGCTCACCTTCAACGGCCGGGCTGCGCCCGAATTGCTCGAACGCCACTTCGTCGATGAACCCGGCGTCGCAATCGCCGTTCTGCACGGCCTGGGCGATCTGGCGCATGTTCGAGAAATGCCTGAGCGAACCCGGCACCGGCAAGAGCGAAAGCGACAGGTCACTCTTGTCAAGCCCATGCTCGCGCAGCAAGACCAGCCCGGCGTGGTGCGTGCGCGCATCATCGCGCGGCCCGAATGCCACCTTCTTGCCCCGCAAGTCCGCCACGTCGTTGATCTCGGAGCCCGCGGCCACCACCAGCACGGCGCTGTGAGCCACGCACCCCGTCTGATCCACCGATGCCGCCAGGATCTCGAAGCGCTCCCGATCGTTCATCTCGACGTAGCACGCCGGCGTGACCAGCGCGAAATCGTAGAACCCCAGCTTCAGATTCGGTTCCAACTGAATTGGAAAGCAAAGATCCAGACGCACCGGACGCTTAATCGTCTCGCTCATCGCTTGGCGCAACTTCTCATGCGGCGCGAACGGATCGAGCACGCCCGGCTTAGCCACCAACGCCACCACCACCGGCTTCTCGCTCAAGCCGAACAGGCTCAGAAAGCTGGCTCCTCCGGCGCCGCGGTGGCATCCGGCCTGAGCAACCAGCAGCGCGACGACCAGCAGCGGTGTCGCGGACCTCCGATTGGGACGCATCGCAATTCTCCTGGAAGATGGCCCATTATGCCCGTACGGCGACCGACTTGCCATCGCCGCCGGCCGGAAACCCGGCCGGCCGATCCATCGGCTGCCAAGCGCGCCCAACACACTCCAAGGAGCCGCGCATTTCGATCCGCGCGGCGCCGCGCAGACTGAAGCCTGCGCTTCTTCCGAGCGGATTCTGTCAGGCGTTCTAAGTACCTTATTGGTCATCGGTTGCACCGTCGCCCTGCTGATCGATCAGCTCCTCACGATCGAAGACCGGACCGTCGGAGCATGTCAACGCCCAACGCCACCCCTCGGCTCTTGATTCATCCCGCACGCGGACGACGCACGACAGGCACGTGCCCAGCCCGCAGCCCATCTTCCGCTCGAGGCACAATTGACAACCCAGTCTCAGCTTGCGTGTGGCCTGTGCCACTGCTTTCAGCATCGGCTCCGGACCGCAGGCGAACACTACCGCACCGGCTCGCGATCGGCTCCCTCGATCGGCGTGCCATTTCCGCAACGCGTCGGTTACCACGCCGCGCATCCCCACTGACCCGTCGTCCGTCGTGATCACCGCGGGGAAGCGCGCCGAGCCCGCCAATTCCGCGCACATCTGCGGCTCACCATCCGTCGTCGGCTCGCTCAGCAGTCGTACCGGCAGCAAATCACGCGTGGTCGTGCCGAAAACCGCTGTCACGTCTCGCCGTCCCAATTCATCCAATCGCCGAGCGAGATAGACCAATGGTGGAATGCCGACCCCACCACCGACGAGCACCATCGGTACGTCGTCGGGCGGAATCCTGAAGCCGCGCCCGAGCGGTCCGGTGGCGTTGAGCGTCTCTTGCGGCGTAAGCCGTTCGAGCCATGCCGTCCCAGGCCCGACAGTACGGGAGATGATTACGATGTGCGTCACGCCGTTCGCGTCAAGCCATTGATCGCCGATGCTGAACGGTCGACGCAGGAAAGCCGCACGATTACGCCAGTCATTGTTGCTCGCAAGTGACGGAAATCCGCCCGTCGGCCACTCGACCGCGCGCGGCGACGGGTCGCTTGCATCACAGCATTGCAGTAACACGAACTGTCCGGGCTCGGACGAGGGAAAATCCGACGCGATGAATTCGATTGCGGAGTGCTCGCGGCAGATCGGCGCGTTGGCCACCACGTGGGCGGCACAGCCGCAAACGCGCGTCGCTTTCGATCGGGGAATCACCACCGCTGATGCATCCGATACCCGGGCACAAACTCAATACGACTGTATTGTATGCTCGCCCGAGTGGCTGGAAACGGTCTAGGAGCGGCCAGGGAAGAAACCCGGCTGCGGGCGGGCGCACCGGCGCGACGGCCGCCACGAGAGATCGTACTAGCCCGGAGCGCATGTTCCCGGTGTCCAATCAGAATGCCGGGCCGACCCAAAATAAAACTTCCGGGACCTAACCTCACGGCTGGTCCCGGAAGTGCGCCACGGCTGAAACAGCCGCAAATTCGAGTCGGAACGTACAGACGGCACTATAGCGGATCGTCTGGAGGGTGTCCACCGGGCCGAGCCAATTTGCCGCCGCCGGCGTCAAACGCCGTAACTCTTTATGAGATAAGCGGTTGTGTGCCATACCCTTTGCCATTATAATCTTTCCCGGAGCTGTCTGTCGGGCGGTCTCGCGGGCCTCGGATTCGGGCCCCGCGGGAGCCCGGCGGAACGCGGGAAGCGTCTGAAAAACGGCGTTTTTGCGGGCTTCTCAGGGGTTGGCAGACGTGTCAAAACCGCTGATCCGGATTGCCGTTGCACTCGTCCAGCGCGACGCGCGCTGGTTGGTCGCGCTACGCCGACCGGATGCGCATCTCCCTGGCCTGTGGGAGTTTCCAGGCGGAAAGTGCGAGAACGATGAAGCGCCCGCCACCGCTGCAATCCGCGAGTTGCGTGAAGAGTGCGGCGTCGATGCCATGGCCGAACGCGCGCTCGCGTCCGTCTTCTATGAATACGCCGACCGTCGTGTGAACATCACTCCGGTGCTCTGCCGTTGGCAATCGGGCGAAGCGGCACCGATCGGGAGTGACGAATGCCGATGGGTCAGCCTGCGGGAAATGCGACGCCTCGACATGCCCCCGGTCAACGCTGAGATCATCCACCACCTTGAGCAGGTGCTTTCGGGGCCGTGACTTACGGCGTTTGGGCCTTCCACTGTGCGAGCTGTTTTCGGATGTTCCCCTCTTCGGCCAATTCCAGGACGTGTGCTATGTCGAGCGCCTCGGACAGCCTCTTGATCGCGGTCTCAGGCTCGCCCAACTCCATCTGCAACTCCGCCGTCGCGTGTAAGCAACGGAATTGATTCGGCAGATCGTCGCCGTCAGCGAGGGCGGCATAGGCCGACTCATACTGCCCGAGCGCCGCGCGCGGCATCGACATCCCCCGGTAGATCTCGGCGAGCGAAATGCGGATGATCGGCTTGGCGTCGTCGGGGGCGAGTGCCAGGCAGCGTGTCGTCGCCTCCAACGCCTCCGGCCAGCGCTCCTGCCGCCGATACCACTGTCCCAGGAACAAGCAGCCGGTCGCTTCAGTCCTGGCCGAGCCGATTTTCTTCGCCGCCGCGATCGTTTGCTGGTGGGCTTCGAGGGCCAGTTCCGGTTCCTTCAGTCGTTCGTAGATCAGCGCCAACTTGTTGGCCGCAGGCGCCTCGGCGACGTGATCGCCCAGTCCACGCAGCAGGTCCAGCACGCGCACCTGCCACTCGACGGCATGGCGCAAATGTTGCTCGTTTGAACGCGCTCGCGCTTCTTGCGGTCGCTCGTTTTCAATCGCCGGCGGGAGGTTCAGCCAATAGTCGCACAGGCTGTTCATCGCGGCGAGTTGTCCGTAGGGGTCGTGGCGTGCTCGTGCCAGTGTCAAGGCGGTCTCGAATCGGAGGCGCGCCGGCTCAAACGAACGTTGCATCATCAGTGCCAGACCCTGGGCAACTTCGAACTCGGCCTCGGTCACAATATCTCTTCGGTTCGCCGAGATCAGCTTGACCTGTCGCAGGTGCATCTCTGTCTGTCGCCAGGCCGTTGTGGACGACCGCAGCTCGATTTTCGCCAGCAGCATCAGCGCTGGACAATTGCCCGGGTCGGCCTCGACCGCCGCCTGTGCGTAGTAGCTGCCCTCACGGAAATCCTCACGCCGCGCCGCGGCGAGCGCCTCCTCGTGGTACTCCAGGGCCGTCGGCGACTCGGCTGGCGGAGCGAAGATCAGCTCTGCGGTAGTCTGGTCGATTCGCGAGATGCCCAGCTCGCCCAGTGTCCAGCGCGTCGCCTCGTCGATGACGTCGAACAAACGTCCCGGGCCGAGCCGGATCTGCGCTCCGCTTGCGCTCGGTTCACCCACCTGGATCAGCTCCAAATCGAGCACAGAGGCGTAAGGCGTCCCGGCGCACACGCCGCGCAGCCAGAGCTTCGCGCCCATCAGGCGCACTACGCGCGGCCAGTCTGCCGGCGGGTCACCAGCCTTCTCCGCCAACTCTTGTCGCGACTGGTGGGCGCGGATCGTCGGTATCGCCGTCAGCCCCGGCACCCGCCGCAAACGCCACGCCAGCGCCTCAGCCACCGCGGTCGGCATCCACGCATCGCGCGCGTCGAGCGTCTCATCGGCCCCAAAGCCGACCACCGCCAGCGGTGTCCACGCCTTCGCCGGCTGCGACGTAGTGATCGTCGGCGCGGGGGGCTCAGTCTCGGGTGACTGTGCCGCTGCGGACGGTGCGCTGGTCGTCAGCAGAACCGCGAGCGCGCCAAGACTGAGAAAGCTGATCACGAGGAACTCCCGCGCACGACCCCGACCGCCGGCTGAACCTGCTCACCGGCCGCCGCAATTGTAACGTCTCATGCGAGCGGCGTGATGTGCCGACCCGCACGGTTCACGTCGGGCTGCTTGGGATTTCCCCCGGAAACGATTTCGGGCTAAGGTGGGAGTCGCGGGCGCGGAGCGTGATGATGCACAGTTACCGAATTGCAGGCATGGTCGTCGTGGTGGCGTTGCTGTTCCTGGGTGGCTGCCATCGGCCAGACCCCGATATGACCGATCGCCTGATCGTTGGCGAGGTCATGCTGAACAGCGAGTTCAAGACGAACCTGCGAGCCCTGTGCTTGTCCGGCGGGCGCCTCAGCGGCACCGCGAACGGTCATCAGGCGGAGCAGTTCGTGGCCGAGAAGCTACGCGACTACGGCCTGGACAACGTGCACCTCCAGCAGTTCGAGATGCCCGGCTGGCAGGTCAACGAGACGATCGTCACCGTCCTGACGGATCCGCCGATGGTCCTCGCGAACGCGGTGGCCCTGTGCAATACTCAGACCACGCCGCCCGACGGGCTCACGGGCGAGCTGACCGACGGGGGCGACGGGAGCGCGGAGAACCTTGACCAGTTGGGGAGCGCGCTCGCGGGCAAATTCGCCCTCGTCCGAGGCGGAAAGCCTAATCGGCGCGAGACGATGCGGCACGCCCGCGAGCGTGGCGCCCTCGGCGTTCTTTACATCGGCGAGAAAGACCGCGAGCCGGTCATCGGCGGCTGCCACCCGGAGCCCCGCCCCGAGCCCGGCATTGCCATCCGTTACGACGACGGCGTGAAGCTGGCTGAGCTGCTTGCAGCAGGCGAGACCGTTCGCCTGAACGTCAAAGTCCAGGCCGAGATCTGGGAGGCCCGACCGCACAACGCGATCGGTGAAATCCCCGGGTCAGGCCCGCTCGCGCGCGAGATCGTCATCCTGTGTGCTCACCTTGATAGCTGGCATTTGGCTGAGGGCGCCATCGACAACGCGAATGGCTCCGCCACGATTCTCGAGACCGCGCGAGCACTCAAAGCGGTCGGATGGCGACCGCGCCGCACTGTGCGTTTTGTCTGGTTCATGGGGGAAGAGCAGGATCTTTTCGGCAGCAAGGCTTACGTCGCTGCCCACCAAAAGGAGCTGGACGGTATTGTTGCCGTCATCAACATCGACATGCCCGGTGCACCGCGTCGTCTGATCGCCTTCGGCCATGCCGAGATCGAGGCGTTCCTCAAGTCGGTCACCGGCCGGCTGGCCGGCTACGAGATCGCCGAGAGGATCAGCAAGTCCACCGGCAGTTGGAGCGACCATGCGCCCTTCATGAACGCGGGCGTCTGCGCCCTGACACTCAGAGGCGACCTCGGCGATGGGGCCGGCAACTACCACACCATCAACGACAAGTACGAGATCGTCGACCGCCGAAAGACCGTGCAGTCGGCCGCCGTTCTCGGCGTGCTCGTCCGCCAACTGGCCGACTGCCCGGAAAGACCAAGCCAACGCTTGACGCCACGAGAGCAGTAGCGCGAACCGATTCGGTCCGCCAGCATGGCACCTCTTGCGTGTCTTGGGTGGCGCATGGCTTTAGCCGTGGGGCACACGGATCGTTATCATGCCAGGTGTGGCCTCCGCGCCAAGCGTGCGTTCGGTGACGGTGCTCTGTAAAGACCCCGGGGATCGCTACGAATGAAGATGGCACTGCGAAACCAACTGATCGACATGCTCCTGCTGGTCGCATTGCTGTGCGGACTGGGTGGGTGCGACGGACGCGAGACCGGCCAGACGGCCGCCGATCTGAACGTCATCCTGATCTCGATCGACACCACTCGGGCTGATCACTTGGCCTGCTATGGTCACCCGCGGATCAAGACGCCCAACCTCGACCGTCTGGCTGCTGAGGGAGCGCTCTTCGAGCAGTGCACCGTCGCCGCCCCGGTCACGCTTCCGTCGCACGCCAGCATGTTGACCGGCACTTACCCGTTCGTCCACAAGGTCCGCGACAACGGGACGTTTCGGCTGCACGCCGACAACCTGACGCTGACCGAAGTCCTCCGCGCGGCCGGCTGCGCGACGGTTGCGCAGGTCGGCGCTTTCGTGCTCAACCACGAGTTCGGCCTCGATCAGGGATTCGAAGTGTACCGCGACGTCGGGTTCACCCCCGCCGGCGGCGTCAGCGAGCGCTCCGACAACGAGATCCCGGCCGAGCTGGTGACCGACGGGGCGATCGAGTTGCTGCGGGGCGTCGCCGGCCGACGCTTCTTCATGTTCGTGCACTACTTCGATCCGCATCAACCCTACCAGGCACCGGAGCGTTTCGCCGTTCAGTACATCAACCCCTATCCCGCCGAGATCGCTTATGTGGACGAGCAGATCGGCCGACTGCTCGCCGCGGTCAGCCAGGCTGGCGTCGGTGACCACACGCTGATTGTGGTGACATCGGATCACGGCGAGGGTCTCGGCCAGCACCAGGAAGCCACGCACGCATATTTCGTTTACGACACGACGCTGGCGGTGCCGCTGATCTTCTGGTGCCCGCAGCGCATTCCCGCGGGCGGTCGCATCGCCGCGCAAGTCCGCGTGATCGACATCGTGCCCACGCTTCTCGCGCTGCTCGGCCTTCCGCCGCTGCCCGACGGGCAGGGGGTCGACCTTACGCCGCTGATCTTCGGCGACGCGGATGACCTGGGGCTCGATGCATACGCGGAGACGTTCTACACGAAGTACAACCTGGGTTTCTCACAGCTCCGCGCGCTGCGCAGCGCGGGGTGGAAGTACATCCACGGACCGCGGCCGGAGCTCTACCATATCGCTGAAGACCCGCAGGAAGCGCGCGACCTGGCCCAGTCCCAGCCCGAGCGTGTCGCCGAAATGCGCGCGAGAATGCTCGCGCTGATCAAGCAAGCCCCGCATGTGGTCCAGCCCGAGCAGGCCCGCCGCCAGGTCACGGCGCAGGAGCTGCAACGGCTGGAATCACTCGGCTACGTCGGCGGGACGGGAGACGCCGAGACCGAATTGCCGGACGAGGAGCTCGCCCTGTTTGAACCGGCCGGCCCCAACCCGATGGAGCACAAGCGCGAGATTCACCTCACCAGCCGGGCCGTCGGTCTCGTCCAGACCGGCCGGCACCAGAAGATCGAAAAGGCCATCCGCGAGCTGCTGGCGGAGGTCGGCGAGCGTTCCGACCAGTTCGTCTGGGCTCACGCCCACCTCGCCGGCACGCTGGCCGTCCAGGGTAAGCTCGAAGAGGCGCTGGTGCACTTCGATCTCGCGATCAAGGCCCGCCCCGAGGACGGGCAAATGTACACCATGAAGGGCATCGTCCTGCGGGCGCTGAAGCGGCCCGACGAGGCCCTGGCGGCGTTTCAGGAGGCCCTCAGGCATGAGCCGATCTTCACGCTCACGCACCTGAACCTCGGCGCTGCGCTGGCCGAGGCGGGGCAGGTTGACGAAGCCATCGCGCAATACCGGCTGGCGATCGAGAAGGATCCGCTGACGATCCGCGGCCACGCCAACCTCGCCAGGCTGCTCGTCCAAGCCGATCGCGCCGCCGAGGCTATCAGCCTGCTCGACCGCGCCATCGAAGCTGCCCGCACCGCCGACAGCCAGGAAGACCTCGAGCAACTGCAGACCCTCCGTAACCACTGCCAACAACAGAACGCAAGCGACACGACCCCGTAGCGACCGACGTCCCCGTCGGCCGATGGAGGCGGGTGGCACTGGCGGCTTGTCCGCCAGTGAATGTGTTCCCCGCATGCACGAGCAGGCAAGCTGCCCGAGGCACGCAGCGCTGCAGTCCAAGTAGTCTCAATTCTTGGGGGTGGGCTCGATTCGTTCCAGGCCGTTCATGTACTTGCGGAGCGCGGCGGGGATGCTCACGCTGCCGTCGGCGTTCTGATTCGTTTCCACCAGCGGGATCAGAATCCGCGGCGAGGCGACCACCGTGCTGTTGAGCGTGTGGCAGACCTGCACCTTGCCGTCGGCGTCGCGATAACGCAGCTTCAGTCGCCGGGCCTGGAAATCGTGATAGCGGCTGGCCGAGTGCGTTTCGCTGTACATCTCCCGGCTGGGCATCCAGGTTTCGACGTCGTACTGCCGCACCTTGCTCTGGCCCATCTCGCCGGTGCAGACCTCGACCACGCGGTAGGGCAGCTCGAGCATTTGCAGCAGGTCCTCGGCGTTGCGCAGGATCTCACCGTGCCACCTGGCCGATTCCTCCGGGTCCGCCGCACAGACCACCACCTCTTCGAGCTTGTCGAAGTAGTGGATGCGGTACAGGCCACGCGTGTCTTTGCCCGCCGCACCGGCCTCGCGGCGGAAACATGTGCTTCGCGCGAAGTATTTCTTCGGCAGCTCGTCCAGGTCGAGAATCTCGTCCGCGTGCAAACCGGTGACCGGCACCTCCGCCGTCCCGACCAGACACGCTTGGTCGCGCTCGGCCAGGTAGACCTCGTCGCGGTGCAGCGGGAAGAAGCCCGTGCCGACCATCAGCTCTTCCGTTACCAGCACCGGCACCGTCAACGGCGTCCAGCCGCGCTCGATCATCATATCCCATGCCAGGCGCAGCACGGCTTCGTGCAGCATCGCGCCGTTGCCGGTCAGTACATAGTTTCGACTGCCGGCGAGCTTCACGCCGCGCTCCAGGTCGAACAGCTTCAGTTGCGTGCCCAGCTCGACATGATCTTTGAACTTGAACCCGAAGTCGGCCCTGTTTTTTGGCTCGCCGACCTTGCGCAGCTCGACATTGGCGGATTCATCGCAGCCGACCGGCGCTTCCGGGTGGGGGATCTGCGGTACGAGCAGCATCAGCTCCTGCAGCTCCACGTCGACCTGCGCGCGCTCCTCATCGATCTGCTTGATCCGCCCCTTGAGCTGGGCCACGGCTTTGCTGAGCTCGGCTTTCTGCTCCTTGGGGGCCTTCGCGATCCCCTCGCCGGCCTGCCTCTGCTCGTGCCGAAGTTGGTTGAACTCGGTCTCGAGCTCGCGTCGGCGGGCGTCGACCTCCAGCACGCGGTCGACATTGACGCTCATGCCTTTGTCAAGCACGGCCTTCTTGACCAGGTCGGGATTGTCGCGAATGACTTTGATGTCGATCATGCGCAGCCTCGAATCACCTCATGCAACCCGCAAGATCCTTCCGTCGCCCTCTCAGGGCTCTGGGGCCGGCGGACTTCGCTGCCCGGGGGCCTGCGCCCACGGCTACTGACCGCCGCCCCTGCCGGGGCTGTAACCAGGAACGCCCAGTGCCCCATGCTTTGAGGACGGGGACGAGCGAGTCGGCATTATACGTCGGGTCGAGATTATGGCGAGAATGAGCCGTGCCGATCCGCGGGTGCCGCGCTCGGCCACTTCCCGTGTGCTAGTCTTCGGTCTCTGAAGCTCGCCAGTCATCCCAGGCCATACGGGCTGCCGTAAGTGCAGCAGCCGCGTCAACGTCGCCGACTACCCGAATCTCCACCGCGCGGATCTCTCCGAGCGCGGCGACTTTGTCGTTGACGGGGTGCCGGAGGAGCTCGGCCTGGAGTTCGATCATCTGTGCGACGTGCGACGTTGGCCCGCGCGAGCGCAAGCCGACGCGACCGTCGCGGCGAACCGGCGAGAGGTCCAACCCATGGTACGAGAGATAATCGCGCAACTGCTGCGCCGAGTGGCGCGTCGAACCCGCGTCTAGCAACGCTTGCAGTGATTCCGAGGGCGGCTGCGGCATCGTCACGAGCGTGCTGACCTCGGCCAGCTCACCAAATCCTCGTAGCCGGCGCACGGTAACGCTCACGGCGTTGTCCAGCTTGCGCGTCGTGAGCTTCCCATGCAGTTCTGACGCACCGATTGCCAGGCCCGGTTCGGCGGAGGGCTGCGACGTGAGCGGCCGTGATTCATCGGGTGGTGCAAGGTCGGTCTCGCTCGAGGTGGCCGATCGTCGCAGAAACACGGTTCGCGCTTCAGTCAGTTCGACGGCCGCCTGCCTGAGGTTCTGAACACCCGTACTGGCGATCCGCGAGACCGCAAAACGCGCTAACAAGGCGTCGCCGGCGATGATTTGGCAGGCCGCGAGCTCGCGGGCCCGGCCCGCAAAGGTGGCCAGGCGATTCAGCACCTCGCGCTTGGCCAGCGCTCGGGCGCGATTGTGCTCGATTTCGGCCGGAATCTCTTGGGCTGCCCTGGCGAGCTCTCGTTCGATCAGCGTTTCGATCTTGCTGGCATCATTCAGGTCTGAGCTTTCGCGCGGGTCGACTGACAAAACCAACATCCCCGCGTCACGCCAAGCGTGCCGTCTCCAGCGCGGCGACCCGCACCCGATCTCAGCAAGCCGTTGGCAAAGCGGTCCGTCCACGGCGTTGCACAAGCGTTGCATCAGCACGTCGATCGCCGCATTCTCGAAGTATCCCAGCGGCGGGGTGCGCCAGGCGATCGTGATTCCCGTGGTTCCGGCGCCGGGCGGATGCGAAGCGGAGACGCGGATCTTCTCCGAGTCGATCCGCTTCGGCTCCGCCCGTCGCGGTGGGTCAGTCGGCTCCAGGTCGCCGAATCGTCGCCGGATCTGATCGAGCACCTGCACAGTGGAGATATCACCGATCACGAACAGCGTGGCGTTGCTCGGGACGAGCCAGCGTCGCAGAAACTCGGTCACCTCGTTTGTCGATGACTCTTTCAGCGACTCGGCCACGAATCCCGGCGGATGTTCGTACGGATGATCGAGGAACACCGCCGCCAGAACGTGTCGCATGACGACGTGGTTCGGATCGTCCGACAGCTCGGCGTATGCACGCGCGGCGGCGCTCAGACCTCGCTGGAGCATCTCGGGTGTCACGGTCAGCGGGTGCATCCGTGCCGCTTCGGCATCCAGAACGTGCTCCAGGAGGTCCGGCGGCAGCACGGAGGAGAAGCAGCACGCGTCGCGCTCCGTGTGGCTCTCGAAGCGGACACCCGCCGCCCGTAACTTGAGTGCCGAATCGTTGCGATGCTCCAGGATCCCCCGGACGAGGGCGCATAGTCCGGGGCTTTCCGGCGGATCGCACGCCGACCCCGCACGATACCAGAGCTGCACGCTGATCAGCGGCAGGGCGTGATCCTCGACGACCACCACGCGCAGGCCGTTGTCCAAGCGCTCGAAGCGTGGCGCAGCCTGCCCGACCCCCAGTAACGCAATCAGAACAACAGGCGACAGCAGCACCGCGACCTCACAAGTGAAGGGTTGGTCGGGAGCGCTGAATTGTCGCCGACATCCCCGCCGCCGTCACCCCAGACGCTGAAGCCTGAGCCCTGGCGGCGGTCGCGGCGCTTGCGGCGGCGGTGGGTTCCGGTCAGAAAATCCTCACTGGGGTTGCAATCGTCCGGCGGCGCGTGCATATAAGCTGAGGGGACAGGAGCGCGCGGAATGTCGCGGATTCCTGTAAGTCTCGTACTAGAAAGAGGTTAGTGAGCCATGCCTCTCGGGGAAACGCTTGTTGCCAAAGGTCTGATCTCCGCGGACCAGCTCGGCGAGGCTGCCAGCCAGCAGTCGCCCAGCGAGCGGATCGACCAGGTTCTCGTCCGCACCGGATTGGTCAAAGAGCGCGAAATGCTCAAGGTCTACGGCGAACGGTTTTCGATGCCGGTCGTCGAACTGTCCGAGAGCGACATCGACCGTTCGCTGATCAAGCTGGTCCCGAGTCGCATCGTCCACAAATACGGCCTGATGCCGATCACCCGGAACGGCAAGGCGATCCGCGTCGCGACGTCTGACCCGTTCAACATGTACGCGATCGACGACCTGCGCGCGTCGATCAACATGCCGGTCGAGACCGTGCTGGCCACGCG
>CAZDTB010000070.1:14399-14612 GCA_964508075.1 uncultured Planctomycetales bacterium | reverse complement strand
CGACGCGATAGGGCTGCTCGCCGGTGATCGGGACGGTGGCCACAAGCGTCCGGGTGGCAACATCGATCACGGAGACGTCGTTGCTGAAGACGTTCGGCACGACGGCGTAGAGGTTGTCGGGCGTGACGGCGACGTGCACCGGGAAGTCGCCGACCGGCACCATCTCGGTGATGGTCTGCGTGGCGACGTCAAAGAACGCGACGTTGTCGGTGT
>CAZDTB010000070.1:0-14389 GCA_964508075.1 uncultured Planctomycetales bacterium | reverse complement strand
AGCAGCCGCGACCGCGGCGGTGCCGTCGGAAGTGAAGGCGACGTCGCGCGGCATGTCTCCTTCGGGGTCGTGATCGGCGCTGAGGAACATGGTGTCGACGCGTGCGCCCACAACGCCGGCCGACGGAAACGCCCGCAGGTCGACGGGTTCCGGTCGCTCCCAGGTGGTCTGCTGCGGGCCGCCGTCGCCGTCAACGGAGACCCCCTCGGTCAGCGGGCTGCCGGCCGCGCTGCCGATCAACCACACGGCAACACAGATCATCGCAATTGCCTCTGTCATTCGTTGCATGGCTTCTCACCTCCGCCGCGCCGGCTCGGTCGTCGCTGGTCGGCGCGTGCCAGAAAGGACGGGGAAAGATTGGACCGCCGCGAGCGGGCTACAGTCCCGCGCGCCATCCAGGATAGAGAATCGCCCCCCCGGCCGTCAAACGCAATCTTGCGCCCGCAAGGCCGACCGGAATGGTCCGGCATCGACCGACCACCGGCACCGCCCAAGCGCTACGTTCATCAGCCGGCGTTCACATGAATCGGGGTGACTGGATTTGAACCAGCGACCTCGTGGTCCCAAACCACGCGCTCTAACCAGGCTGAGCTACACCCCGGGCTGGTGTTTATTGTAGTCCTGCAGGAAGGGCTCCGCCAAGCAGCCGGATTACCACACCTCCAGATCACCGACGATTTCCTCGACGAGATCCTTCATCGTGAAGAGCCCGAGGCAGTGCCCGGCTCGGTCGGTCACGATCGCCATCACCTGCCGAGCCTGCTGCAGCTTCAACAAGGCGGCGGGGACCGTATCGGTGGCGTCTAGGGCCGTAACGTCCCGAACGTAGTCGGCGACCGGTTTCTCCTGCCGGTCGGTCAGAACATCGTAGACGTTCACGATGCCGACGATGCGGCGGGGGTCGTCCCGGTATACGGGCAGGCGCGAGAAATGCGCCATCCGCGCGATCCGCAACAACTCCTCGCGCGGGATGTCGATCGGCACGATCGCCGCCCGCCGCCGCGGAACCATGATGTTGGCCAAGCGCACCCGCGAAATATTCATGACCCGCTCGAGCGTGTCACGCTGAAACGCGCTCAACCCCCCGCTGACAGCTCCCTCGCTAAGCAGTCGGCGGATCCTCGTTCGCGGCAACAGGTTGGTCTCCGCCGCCACGCCCGACGGGTCGATCCATCGAGTCAAGCGCTCTGTCAGCCGGGTCAGCACCCACATCAATCCGATCCAGCGGACCGCTCGCCGACACCACGTCAGCGGCAGCGCCAGCGGATACATCAACCGATCGGCCTGGCGCTGAAACCAGTCCTTCGGAATCACACCGCCGAAGACCAGGATCAATGGCGTCAATATCGCGGTAGCGTAAATCTGAGCCAGATCCCGCGCCGCGGCGACCTGCAGCAGCGCTGCTGTCACGCACACCGTCGCCAGGTAATCCGCCACGCTCGTGCCCACCAACGTGGTGACGATCAGTTCCTGCGGGCGCTGCATGAGCGAGGTCAGCCGCCGGGCCCCGGGATGCTTCTGCGCGGCGCGCACGTTCAGCCGCACGTGATTCAGACAATAGACCCCCGTCTCCGTTCCGGAGAAGAAGGCGCTGAGCGCCAGCGCGACAATCGCCCCGATGATCAGCCCCAACACGGTCATGACCCGGCACCCCCGTTATCCCTCAGCGGGCCACCCAGCAGTGTCAGCCGCAACCGCTCGATCCGCGGACCGTCGGTGGCAATTACCCCGAGCCGCACGTTGCCGATGGTGACGTTCTCCCCCACGTGTGCCGGCCGTCCGAGCCGGGCCGTCACCAAACCCGCCACGGTGCTCACCCGCTCGGCCAGACCGCTGATACCGAACATCTCGACCCAGTAATGCACGCTCAGTCGGCCGCTGACCTCGTATTCCGTTTCGGAAATCTGCACGATTTCCGGCTCGAGTTCCTCTTCCTCCTCGGGGTCATGAATCTCGCCGACGATTTCCTCCAGCACGTCCTCTAACGTAGCCAGGCCGGCCACTCCGCCGAATTCATCCACCGCGATCGCGAGCTGCGACATGGTCTGGCGAAAATGCAGCAAGAGCTGCTCGGCGGTGATCAGCTCGGGTACGAACCGCACCGGCGTCACCAGTTCCCGTAGGGGCTTGTCCGGCTCGAAAAACAGGATCTTGGCATAGACCAACCCGACGATCTCGTCGGCCACGCCCTCGTACACTGGGATCTTCGTCAGCCGCGTGCTGCGCATCTGGGCGCGCAGCTCCTCCGGCGATCCGTCCACGTCGAACATGGTCACTTCGACCCGCGGGACCATGATGTCGCGCACGCGAATCTTGCTCAGGTCGATCACCTCGCGCAAATACACGTCCTCGGTCCGATTGATCAATCCCCGCTGACGGCTCATCTCCAGCAGCGTCTTGAGCTCGCTGGTGCTCAGTTTGCTTTCTCGGGCGATGCGATGTCCCGGCTGCCCGAAGATCAAGCGTGTCAGGGGCTCGACCACCACAACGTCGAGAACTCGTCCCAGCGGCTCCAATACGTAGCCCGAGAACTGCACCACCGTCGCCGAGAACGGGACCAGCCGCTGCGTCAACGTCACCCCTAGCACCTTCGGAACAACTTCCCCCCCCACCACGACCAGCAGCACGCTGGCGACGCCCCCCACCGGCGTCACCCAGGCCCCCGCCTGTCCCGCCAATCCGCGAAACAGCACGTACGACGTCGCAAACAGCAGCACGTTGACGGCGGTGTTCCCCACCAGAATCGTTGTCAACGTGCGCTTCGGCCGCTTCATCAGCCGGGCCGCGAGGCGTCGAAACGGGTTGCCGCTGGCGGCCTGTTGCTGGAGTTGGGCCGGCGTGAGCGCGAAGAGAACCGTCTCGCTTCCGGAAAATGTGCCCGACAACACGACCAGCAGCAACAACAGCGCAGCATGAACCGGCACGCTGAACCAGCTTAACTCCGTGGCGGCCAGAATGACGAGGTTCGCGCCCATCGGATCAAGGACAAAGTGTAGCAGCTTTCCCAACGCTGGGGAGCCGCATCGACCACTGGGGACAGCGGGGTGTGCCCGGGCCCGTCCGGCTCGACCAGATAAAACGCTTGACCGCTGAGGCAGATCGCTGTCAACATTGACCACGGCGTAGCCTCTAGTTGAGATGGCTACCCTTGAGAATAGGTTACTCAGCGGGTCGACCAGGCCGACCTGGAGCCACGCTGATAGTCGCTCGGGATGTGACGGCCGGACTCCGTGCCGGCCACTACAGCTAGACGGCGGCTGCCACGAGGGGTGGCCGCCAGATTGGAGCCATGCATTATGCTAGTGACGACAGGCTTGGCCGCGTTGCCGAAGTTTCGGGACTATCACAGCAAACGCATCAGCAGCTACGATCACACCGGCGGTAATTATGACTGCTGGGACTTTCAAGGCGGCGAGACAAGAACCATCGCCGAGATCAGCGGTCCTGGCTGCATCCGCCATATCTGGATGACCATGTGGCACCCACAGCCGGATCACCTGCGGCGGATCGTGCTGCGGTTCTTCTGGGATGGGGCCGCTGAGCCGAGTGTCGAGTGCCCGATCGGCGATTTCTTCGGCCTCGGGCATGCACTGCGCAAGAACTTCGTCACCGCCGTGCTTCAGATGAGCCCGGAGGACGGCCGCGGCGTCAACAGTTACTGGCCGATGCCGTTTCGGTCGGGGGCCCGCGTCGAGGTGACCAACGAGAGCGACGAGAAGTACAGCCTGTACTTCTACATCGACTACGAGGCGTACGACTCGCCCAAGGCACTTGACGGGCAGGGCTACTTCCACGTGCAGTGGCGGCGGGAAAACCCGACGCAGGGTTGGGGCGACGAGCACGCCTACTTGAAGAAGCTCGCCGACGACGGGGCCAAGTGGCGCGACATGATGTATCACGGCGGCGATCCGCGCAGCCTGAACACCACCGGCCAGGAAAACTACGTGATCCTCGACGCGACCGGTGACGGCATCTACTGCGGCGCGCACCTGGACGTCGACGTCTTCGTTCGGCAGAAGAACGACTGGTTCGGCGAGGGCGACGACATGATTTTCATCGACGGCGAAAAGTGGCCACCCTCGCTGCACGGCACCGGCACCGAGGACTGGTACAACTGCGCGTTCTGCCCAACGCAGGAGTACCAGGGTCCGTACCACGGCGTGCTGCTGTACAGCGGAACCGACCAGTGGAAGTGGAAGGGCAAGCAGTCGGTCTACCGCTACCACATCGAGGACCCGATCCGCTTCCGCAAGTCGGTCCTCGTCAGCATCGAGCACGGCCACGCCAACAAGCTCAGCAATGACTACAGCAGCACGGCGTATTACTATCTCGAGAAAGTGCAGCGTGGCGGCCCGCCGCTGCCGCCGGTGGAGCAGCGCCTGCCGCGGCCAGACGAGCCGCCGTATCCACCGGTGCCGTGACGCCCGCCTTCCGCTTGCTTGCCCACCGCGTGTACGAGCATGGCACCGCGGTTGGCGCGATTTCAAAGAGGAGTGAGGTCACATGAGGCAGAGAGTCATTCTTCTGTGCCCGGTCGTCGCGCTCGTGTTTCTCAGCGCCTGTGCGCGGAGCAGCCGGACAGAACCCCGACTTAGCGATGCGCTGGCGGCGGATCGCGCGCCGATGGGGCGACTCGGCGACGTGATCGGCACGTACCTGACGATCGAGGGCGTGCGAGCCGAACATGGGAAGGTCGGCGTGAAGACGCTCCTGGTCGATACCGTAAACGGGCAGACGCTCGTGCCCCCGATAGGAATCTGGGTGGACAACGTCGACGGTCTGCCCCAATCGACGCGCTGTGTCTTCAAGGGCTACGAATCGGCCCGTTGGATTGGCACACCTCCTGAGGTCGCCGAGGCCACGGGCCAGTTGTCGCAGGCCGCATGGCAGTTATATCGCTACTTTGTCGTGACTTCGGTGGTCAGCCCGGCCTCTGTCGAGTTGCGCTGATGCCAGGTGACGGCGAGGTGAGCGCTTGCGTGCTTAGAGCGCGCCGTGAGCCGGTAGATTCTTGACGGGTGACGGGTGGCCCATCGCTTCGACGGGTGGCCCACCGCTTCAGCGGTGGGGGACCCGAATGGTGAAACCGGATGTCAGGCACGTGGACGATCGACGAGCCAGTGTTTCGCGCGGCGACCGCCCGGGCGTATGAGGGGCTGTTCACGCTCGGGAGCGGATATCTGCACGTGCGCGGCTCGCTTGAGGAGCACCTGGCCGACGCGCCGCAGAACGTCGAGTACACACGGCTGCCGGCGAACGTCACCAGCGAACGGTTCCCGGAGACCAAGGCGAAGTGGGGCACGTATGTTCCCGGCGTGTTCGGGCCGCATCCGCTGCTCAACGCCGAGATGATCAACCTGCCGTGGTTTCTGGGGTTGGCACCGATCGTGGACGGCGAGCGGCTCGATGTAGAGAAGTGCAAGATTGACAGCTATCGGCGGGAACTGCGGCTCAATGGCGCGACGTTGGCGCGCCGACTTCGCTGGCGAACGAAATCCGGCGCCTCCGTCACCGTCGAGTTTGAGCGGTTCATCAGCGCCGCCCGCCCGCATATTTGCGTCCAACGCATGAAACTGACATCGGACCGGGCCGTGGAGCTGCGGATCGAGGCCGGGATCGATGCCGACGTGCGCACCAACGGCTACGATCACTTCCGCCGGGTCATGTTGAAGCGGGTCGGAGCCAGCGGCATTGGATGTCTCCTGCGTACCGACGGTGAAGACGCGGTCGAGATGCTGACGCGTGTCGGTGCTCCGGGGTGCGACTGGAAATACGAAGAGACGCCGCGCTCGGCAACGCTAGTGGCAGATGTGAAGCTCGTGGGTAACCAGGAGTCCGTTGTCGAGAAACGCACGGCCGTTACGACGAGTCGCGACCTGGTGGTGCGCTCCGCGCTGGAGTGGCTGCGGCAGGTCGAGGGCCTTTCGTACGAGCAGTTGCAGGCCGAGCACGCCGAGGTCTGGCGGGAACGTTGGCAGAGCTGCGACGTAGTGGTCGAGGGAGATGCGGGCGCGCAGCGTGCCCTGCGTGCGTCGCTCTATCACGTCTTGCGCGCGCACGTGCCGAGCGACGACCGCGTCGCGATCGACGGGAAGGGCTACGCTGGTGAGGCGTACTGGGGACGGTATTTCTGGGATACTGAGATGTTCCTGTTGCCGTTCTATTTGTACACCGATCCGCCACGCGCACGCACTCTGGCGGATTTTCGCGTCAACACACTCGACGGTGCTCGAAAGAATGCCGAGAGATACGGCTACAGCGGGGCGCGCTACGCCTGGGAGTCGGACGCCAACGGCAACGAATGTTGCCCGAACCGGCAGTACGCCGACCGCGAGGTGCATGTCACGGCGGACGTGGTGTACGGCTTGGCACATTATGCCCGCGGCGCGGGCGACGAGGACTACTTGCGAGCTCGAGCTGCACAGGTGGTCGCCGAGACGGCGCGCTACTGGATACAGCGGCTTGACCAGCGGGCGGGCGAAGACCACCCGAGTCTGCTTGGCGTGATGGGGCCGGATGAATACACGCCGATCTGCGACAACAACGCCTGCACGAACCGGCTGGTGAAGTTCGCGCTGCAACTGGCAGCGGAGATTGGCGACGTCGCCGGAGCGTCGGCAGGGGAATGCCAGGCATTCGCGCGCGCCGCCGTGGGGCTGCCGATCCCGCGACACGAAGATGGTGTCCTCGTCTGGCAGTGCGAAGAATTCGACGCCTTGGCCGAGCCTCGCTTTGACGAATTCTGGCGCGATCGCAGCCGAACCTTCGGCGAGCAGGTCTCGCAAGAGCGCCTCTATCGCAGCAAATGCCTCAAGCAGGCCGACGTGCTGATGCTGATGATGTTGTTTCCGCACGAGTTCAGCGACGCCGAAGTGCGCCGGGCGTGGGACTATTACGAGCCGCTGACCACGCACGATTCCTCGCTGTCGCCGGGTGTGCACGCGATTGTCGCTTGCCGACTGGGGCTGATGAACCAGGCGTGGCGCTTCTGGAATATGGCGGCCGGCATCGACCTCGACGCCGAGCGAGGTGGCGCCGCCGAGGGGATACACATTTCGAACGCGGCCGGCTTGTGGCAGATCGCGGTCTTCGGTTTCGCCGGCATGAAAACGGCCCTGCAATCGGACCTGCTGACGTTCGACCCACGCTTGCCGTCGCAATGGTCGCGGCTGGCTTTTCCAGTGGCATGGAAGGGGGCACACGTCTCCGTCGAGATTACACGCGAGCAGCTCTCAGTGGCCAATCGCGGGGAGGTGCCGCTGCGGGTACGTGCGCGTGACGAGACACGCGCCCTCGACGTCGGCCAGACGGAGATCTGGACGCTGCCGTCGCCAAGTCAGTGAACGCCGCAAGATTCCTCGCCGCGCTCGGAATGACGGTGAGGAATGACGCGGTACACTGGACCGCCAGGAGTGTCGCAAATGTTATGGTTCATGTTCCCCAAGCGGCGCAGGCGTTCACTGTGGTTTCTGGCGGTGTACCTGATTATCCTGGTCGGCGGAGCGATCGCCCTGTGGCTGCTGGTCCCCAACGAAGTCAAGAAAACCATTTACGACACCTACCTCAATCCCGGATAGTCGATGGTCGCGGTCCGCGGACGTGACCTCATGATTGCATGTCCCCCTTAAGTCCTTCGACCAGTTCAGTTTTGGGGGCACCTGAAGCGTGGAAACAACCAGGCCGGCGGGCCGAAGCACGGGAACAGCCAGGTATCCTCCGCCGTCCAGCGGCGCTTCCAGCGTCCCTCCGACCAGCACCAACCCGGCACGTCCAGCCGCCGCCCGCAGCGCCCACAGAACGTGGCGTGCCGCGGATTCTGTTGCCGACAGTCTGTGCATTGCCTGTGCATGGTTCGTGCCGCCTGTGGCTCGCGCTCTACACCCATAGAATACGACTCAACAGGCTTGCCAGGCCGCTATAAACCCGGCAAGGATCCGTAATGAAATGGCCGCTCCGGCCGCGGATGCCGAGTGGTGGAGCCTCGCTCACGGATGCCGCTCGGGCGAGGTCGTGCGTCAACACGCCCGGCAGATCGCTACAGGGCCGCATGGCGGTCATATCATGAGGTATGAAGCACAGAGAGGTCTTTCGGCTCGCGGTGCTGCTTTCGATTATGCTGACGGGCTGTCGGCCGGCGGGATCGCAGGAGACCCGTTCTCCAGAGCAGCTACGGGCGTCCGCCGCTCCGCGAGCACAACCTGAGACGGCGCAAACTGTGAAACCAAGATATTCAGAATCCCACTACGACATTACCTCGCTCACGCGCGAGCAGGTGAAAACGCTGGCGGCGAAGCTGGATCCCGAGGCGTACCGTGTCACGCAGAAGGCGGGCACGGAGTCGGCGTTTTGTGGCGTCTTCCTGGATAACAAGAAGGAGGGTGTGTACTGCTGCGTGGTCTGCGGGCTGCCGTTGTTCGCCAGCGAGCACAAGTTCACCTCCGGCACGGGCTGGCCGAGCTTCTGGCGCGAGTTCGACCCGGAGCATGTCGCCCGCCGATCGGACGACAGCCTCGGCATGGTCCGCACCGAGATCACCTGCGCCCGCTGCGCGGCGCATCTCGGGCACGTTTTTGACGACGGCCCACAGCCGACCGGCCAGCGGCACTGCCTGAACTCCGCCGCCCTCCAGTTCTACGAGAACGGGCAGGAACAGCCACCCGAAAGCCGGCCGGTGAAAACCGAGACCGCTTACTTCGCGGGTGGTTGCTTCTGGGGTCTCGAGCACTACTTCCAGCAGGGTCCTGGTGTTCTTGACGCGGCCAGCGGCTACATGCAGGGGCAGGTGGACAACCCGGCTTACAAGGACGTCGGTACGGATACGACCGGCCACGCCGAGACCGTAAAGGTCGTCTACGACCCCCAGCGGATCACCTACGGCCGACTGCTGGAGGCGTTCTTCGCGATGCACGACCCAACGCAGCTCAACCGGCAGGGTCCGGACGTTGGCGAGCAGTATCGCTCCGGCGTCTGGTACGCCAGCGAAGAACAACGCCGCGAGGCTGAGGCGTACATCCGGAAGCTCGTAGCCCAGAAGCGTTACAGCAGCCGCGAGATCGTGACGCAAATCGAGCCGGCCAAGCAATTCTGGCCCGCCGAGGAATACCACCAGGATTACATCGTCAAGACCGGCCGGGTGTGCCACGTCAGGGATCCATGGTGAGCCAGCCGGCCAGTCAGAAGAAAGTGATTTGACCCTCTCAGTGGCGCAGGGGCTGTTGATTGCGCGCGTTCGTCGCGTACCATAGCGGTGCTCGCCGGTCCCCCTGCGGCTCCTCGCGCACGGCGGATAAGGAGCAGGCCATGTCCGAAGCTGTGCAGCTTTTCGTCAACCGCGATCCTATTCTGCCTCACCGCGTACGCACCTCGGTTCTCGTGCTCGCGCTGGCGTCCCTCGTTGGCTGCGCACAACAGCGGCCCCGCGGTGCGCCCACAACGCCATCCTCCATCCTATCAGCCCGTGAGTCCGCCGGCGTCACCTGGTGGTTCCCGGCCGAGCTGCACACCGGCTCGCGGCACCGTTTCCGGGTGGATCACAAGTCAACGATCGCCTACCCCGGCAAGGAGCGGCACGTGGACGAGCAGGCCGAGTTCGTCCTAGAAGTCGCGGCCCCCGAGGCGGACAAGCCCGGGTACGTCCTGCGGATGCTGCCGCCGCCGCCCGAGCTCGACCCGGCGGCCGGCATCACCGCCCTGGCAGTCTGCCTGTTGGCGAACCACAGCCCGGAGGGAGTCCGGGTGACGCACGACGCGGTGCTGGCGAACGACGTACCGCTGTTCCGCGGCCCCTGGCGAGCGGGGGACCGGTTCTCGGTGTTCGGATTCGGATGGTTCGTGCTCGACTACCTCGTCGGCGTAATGCACTTCGACGTGGAGTCCGTGACACCGACCAGCGCCCACCTGACCTGCGAATTCTGGGCCGGCAAACAGAAGCCGGTCTTGTTTGGTCGGGGCGAACTGACACTCGAGAGCGATGCGTGGGGCCTGACGCGTGTTCACAGCTATTGGGAGCGCACGCACGGCCCGGAGTGGCGTGAAGCGACGGTGACAATCACGCGCGTCGAAGTCCGCGAACCGCGCGCCGAATGACGGCATTCCGTTCAGAGAGGTGCAGCAGCCATGTTTGAGCGTTTTACTGACCGCGCACGTAAGGTCATGGCGCTGGCCAACCAGGAGGCTCAGCGCTTCAACCACGACTACATTGGGACCGAGCACATCCTGCTGGGCCTCGTCAAGGAGGGCTCCGGCGTTGGTGCCAGCGTGCTCAAGAACCTGGGAGTCGATCTGCGCGGGGTTCGCCGCGAGGTCGAGCAGTTGACCAAGCGCGGCCCCGAACTGGTCACCATGGGCAACATACCCCAAACCCCGCGGGCGAAACACGTGATCGAGTACGCGCTCGAAGAGAGCCGAGACCTCAATCACAACTATGTCGGAACGGAGCATCTGCTGCTCGGGCTGTTACGCGAGCAGGACGGCGTCGCGGCCCAGGTCCTCGCTAACCTGGGCGTAAGACTCGAGGTCGCCCGCCGGGAAGTCCTGCAGTTGCTCGGCATGGGCGTCGGGCCAAGGGAATCCGGCGTGGGTGCCGAGGTGGTGAGCTACCGAGCCAGCCCCGATGTTGCCAGGCAGATTCTGCTGGCGCTGCTCGCCGAGTTGCAGGCCCGCTGCGCCAGGGCCGAACAAGCCGCCGACCACGAGCTGGCCGCGGCGTACGGCGACCTGCTCGACGACGCCCGGGCTCTGCTCGACAAGCTCAGCTCCATACTCGAGCGCCACCGGCGCGACGATGCGTCGTAGAAGATAATCAGGCACTGAATGACAGGGCCGGCGGGGCATTAATTGGACTCATCCCCATCTCGATCCATTTCGATCTCTTTTCGATCCGCGCAACCGATGTGTCCCGCAGGGACAGCATGATCGTAGCCCAGCCTGAAATGCTGGGACTCGATCGCCCCCGCGCAGCCAGCGATTCCCGTAGGGACGCTCGAAAGGCGCGTCCGCGGGAAGGACGGCTGGTCCATCAGATCCGGAACGGGCGTGCCGCACGCCACGCCTCCTGCATCCGCCAGTGCGCGGAGGCACAGAGGGAGGCATACACCACGTTCCCGTAGTCCGTGATCAACTGGCCGGTGAATCGCCCCTGGTCAAGCGTGCTGAGTCTCAACCCGACCACTCGCTCCTCGACTCGCATAGGAAGGCGCTCGTCGAGGAGTCCACGGACAATGGCGCCGGTGCGCCGCCGCTGCTCTCGCTCCGCGTCGGCGACGGCGTTCGCCAGGGCGTCGAGGGAGTCGATCTCGTCGGACAGGGACACGCGCGTGGATGGCGGTGTTGCATCGTCCGTTCGGCGGGCAACCTGAACGGCCAACGAGCCGTAGCACTCGCGAATGAGCGCAGGCCACACCGATTGCCAGAACGCGTGATTCGGGGCGCGCTCGATGCCGACTACCTCGTCGTTGACCAGGACGATCGCGCCGACCTGTTTGGGTACGCATTCGAACTCGGCAACGAACTGGTCGAGTTCTCTGCGAAAGCGTGATAGGAAGTCCTCCAGGTGCCCGCGCTCCGGCAGACTCATCTCGCGGCGGAACTCATCAAGCGCATCCCAGAGCTTTCGGAAGTCCGTCTTGCGGCGCAGTGCGAGCGCCTCTTCCCGCAGCGCAAACGGCAGGATGATCATCTTGTGATTGGCACGCGGGATGCGGCCGGGCTGGGTCTGCTCGACACACATCGCAGTGTCAAAGGCCCGTACGGAGTGCTTCTTCACGACCGCGGCATGTGCCATGGCGTGGTCCTGAGCTGCGCGCTTGACGACGTAGGCAGCATGGCAGGGCACGATGAGCGTGTGTTCGGACGGGTTCTCGAAGACCAGCGTTCCGTAGCCTCTCGTCGAGACAAGCGCACCGCCTTCGGCTGCTGAAACAAAGCGATCATCCACCAAGTCGCTCAGCAGCGGGATGACCTGCATGTAGCCGACCGCCTGAATGCGTCCGGCCGTGGTCCCGCGGAGGACGTCCGCGAGCGTGAGCTTCTTACGCCTGCTTCCGAACATCGCTGGTCACCACCAACTTCGGTCCCGGTCGATCGGGTGTGGTCAGGCGCGGCAGTGTGGCGTCGAGCAGTGCTGCCACACCGCGCTCGGCGTCGGCATACAGCATCGCCTTGAGCAGGCCCAACCCGATGCGACCGACATCACGCACCGCCATCGCCGGGACCTGGTCGCTCAGAGTGCGGACGCCGTACGCATCAGCGGCAAAGACTGGGGAAGCCTGGAATACTGGGGTGCGCACGCCAAGACGTCGAACGACCCGCATGACGTCACTCACGGCGCCGGCCGGGGCGTTCTCGTACCCATCGCTGACCACAAACACGATCTCGGGACCCGCGCGCAGCACGCTCACCAGGGCGGCGGCCAGCGAGGTGTCCCCGCGCGGTTCGGTCAGTTCACCGACATTGGTGGGGCGACCGTCGCTCGTGACGAGTGTGGCCCGGTCGGCGGCGGCGCAGAGCGCGTCGCGCAGCGCCAGGGTTGTCGCGACCGGCCTCCGCTTCTGGGTGGTGTGGCCGTTCATCGACGCCGACGTGTCCAGCACGATGCCCACGTGCTCAAACCGCACGGGCAAGCACTCCGCGCCGGCGACGGCCTTGTCCTGCAGCGCGCAGCGAATCTCATGCGTCATGCCCATTTCAAACGCATAGAGGTACAAACGCACGGGATCGTAGCGCGTCGGGTCAAGTTGAATCGTGACGCCGTCCTTCTGGGCCGTGCGCTGGAGGGTTAGCTGCTGGCCGCTTGTCAGGTGGTGTTTGCTGATCTCCAGGATCTGCCCCGGGCGGACATGCCGGTGGAAGCTGCTCCGAATTCCCTCCAACACCTCGAACGGCAGTCCGCGACCCTCTGTCAACTCGGCCTTCGCGTCGTGATAGGCGCGCAGCCGCGGGAGCGTGAGGTCCTGCTCGTCTCCCAGGGCGAAACGAACGCACTGCTCGACATCGTGCTGGTTGACCGCGCTGGGCAGGAAGCGGCCGACGCGCTGCCTCATGATCTTCCGCTCTCGGTCGGTGCGCTGTTCAGGCCGCTTGGCGGCTATCGCGCGGACGATGCTGGCGCCACGCCGCCCCCAGGCATGTTGCAGAGCAGCGGCCAGCTTACGCCGGTAGCGAACCGCCCACAGTTCCAGGGTTTGGACGCCGAGAAGCGTTCGCAAGATCAGCCGGCGGGTCCGCGCGTTGTTCAGGCGTGCTTGGCGGAGTTGGTCGAAGAGCTTCAGCATGCGCTGGGGCGGCAAGTCGGCGCAGGTTCGCTCCAGGATCGCCCATTCCTGTTCAGCGGACAGCAGGGCCCTTCGTCGGTACGGCGACGATAGCAGGCGTCTTACGCCCAGTTGACGCGTGTAATCGGTCACCCCCCGCAGTAGCAGGGTCGCAGCGTACGCTCCGCGCTCGATCTCGAACGCACTGCGGTGAATCGCGTCGAGCGCCGCCTCCTGCTCTTGCAGCGAGTTGTAGAAAGTGGCGCGCCCGGTGGCCGTGCCGGCTGCGTCGAGCAATGCGCCGAATGCATGCGGCAGCGCGGCGCGCCGAACGGGGGGCAAGTGTGCCAAGCTGACGCGCGCAACGGGAGTGGACGAGAGCTTCCCGGCCTCCATGCTTCGATTCCCCAGGCGCTTCCTTCTCTCCGAGTGTCGGACGCTCGGACCCGGCAAGAAGAGAACCTCGCCGGGCCCCCGCCCCAGACCGCGAGGGCGTGGCCCGAACCACGCTCAAAGTGACCGGGAGAGGGTGTGGGTCACGAGAAAGGCGGCGCTGGTTTAAAGGGCAACGCCAACCCCGGAGGGGAATGCACTGAACTGACCCATCAGTTCCCGGTCCACATCTATTAGGCCTCATCTTGAATGGATGTCAAGTAATTCTGGCCTATTCCAGCCACGATCGCCAAGTTCCGGCTGCGTGAACGCGCACGCCGCGACGCTGGATGCGTGGTGCTCGCTTCCAGAACAGCAAGGCAGCAGCCTGCGCGACCCGTTCAAGATGACACTCGTGTTGATGTGACGCCGCTTCGTGTCGGGCCGAACGGTGCACTCGGCCGCGCTGAAATCGGCTGAATAATGATGCCGGACCCGCGTGATGGGAGCAACGCGACTTTTTCGGCCGTCGAGGTACCATCGCATCGCGCAACAAAAACCCGCCGCGATTCCTCGCGACGGGCTCTTGAGTATCAAGAAACAGTGGACCGCAGCCGGTCGGCGGATTGCTCCGCCGCGCGTCGAGCGTGAGCTCGACCGAGTGTGTGCTGACATCATCATGGCGGGTTTAGCGCCACGATCTAGATATCCTCTAGAAAGGAGGTGATCCAGCCGCAGGTTCCCCTACGGCTACCTTGTTACGACTT
>CAZDTB010000069.1:0-14637 GCA_964508075.1 uncultured Planctomycetales bacterium | reverse complement strand
GACCGTCATCGACATCGTCGTTCAGGCGATACTCCCCAGGCGGCTTGCCGGGCTCGCTGGTGTTGGTGACGTAGGCGATCGGCCCGTCATCGACACGCCCCACCCCGTTCAACACGAGCTTGTGCGCGTTGGGCCGACGCGGTGGCGGCGGGGGCGGCGGCGGCTCGTCTTTCGTCTCCACCTTCGGTCGCTCCGCCTGCTTCGGACGCTCGGGGGGTGGCGGGGGGGGCGCCGGCTGCCAGAGCTCGAAAATGTTACTCTCCGCAATCTCGGCGTAGTCGTCCATATTCTCCCGCCGCAGGCGCGCCGCCGAGACCAGCACGACCTCCGCTTCGGGGTCGGGATCGTTCAACGCCGCCAGGTCGAACACGGGATGGTCGACATCCTCCGACTTTGGGAGCACCAGAGTCGAGAGCGTCATCGTGATGCTCAGCTTCGGCTCCGTGCTGCCGCCCCTTTTTCTCCTCGACTTGGGGGTTTGCTCAGCGGCGAGCTCGAGCTTGTCCAGGCGCACCAGGTACGGCCGCTGGAAGAAATCCTTCAGGAAGCTGTCGAGGTTGCCGAGCCGGCCGGTGACGCGCACCGAGAGCGGCAATTCGACGAAGCCCTGGCGGGCGCCTTTTTTGTCGATGCGCTCCCGCAACTGGCTGATCTTGAGCTCCTCGGCCAGGTTGTTGCGCTCCAGCAACAGGCCGACATCGGTGCGAAATGCCTGGTGCGCCGCGAACGAATCCTCACTCAGCGTCTGGCGGGTGCACTTCTGCCAGGCCTGGGTGATTTTCTCGGCGCCGTTGAGCCGCACCTGGAGCCGGTCCCGGTACTCCGCTTCTTTCTGAATGTCGGCCGTGAGCTGCTTCGCAGGCTCGTAGACCTTCGACTTGATCAGCGTAAATCCACCGTAAACGACGACCACGCCGGCAACGCAACTGGCCAGGACTTTTTCACGTTGGTTCATCTACGTCACTCCCCGGGCGGCGTCGATCATTTGATCTTCCGCATGGCCCGGCAGTCCTTCTCGCGCTCCTGGATCGGCTTGCGGCTGGTCAACTCGAGCAGCTCGATTTCCACGTCGACCTTGCCCTTGAACTTCTCGGGGTCGACCGTCTTCACATCCTGCCAACCCCGCTGCTCGGCCTTGTAGAGGCGCTGGCCGTCTTCGATCGTCAGCTCGTTGAGCTTTCCGACGAACTCGGTCGCGATCTGCCAATCGTTGCACATCAGACCCATGGTAATCTTGGCGTTCTTGAGGCTCTTGGGATTGAGGTTGAAGTTGATGTCGGAGACCAGCATCTTCTTGCCCGGCTCGATCATCTCCTGCGTCAGCCAGAGCAGATGGTCGAGCCAGACGCCGGCCCGCGCCTCAGCGTCCCACTCCTGAGCCTCCAGACACTTGATGTCGATCTCGACGTTCTCCAGCACCTGTGCCTTGAGTTCGCTCGTCTCGTCGCGCAGGTCGGCCAGCTCGCGATTGCGCTCGAGGCGCTCGGCAACGACCCAGCTCGCGCCGGCGATCAGCACCACCGCCGCCGCAATCCCCGCGATGCGCAAGCGGCGCTTGAGTGATTGCCGCGGCGGGATCGGCTTCTTCGGGTTGAGGAAATCGAGGCCGAGCACCCCTTCCTCACCGAGCCCCCAGGCCAGCCCCAGCGTCGACGCGAAGGCCCGTAGCTTGGGCGCCTCTTCTTCGTCGACCCCCAGCGGAACCGTCGGATCGAACAATGTGGCCGGGAGGTTGAAGCGCTCGTCGGCGGCCTCGACCAGGGCGTGCTCGGCACCGGTACCACCGCCGATCACGATCTGGTCGATGCTCTCGGCGGCTTCGGTGGCACGATACGCCTGGAGCGTGCGCGTGATCTCGACCAGCAGCTCATCCACCGCGGTGGACCGGACCGAATCTGCCAGTTCCAACCCGGACAACGCGGCCTTGGAAGACACGCGGCTGTCTTCGGCATCCAGCTCCCCGCCCGAAAACGGCACGCTCACGTTCGCCGCCCGCGAGAAGGCCAGCGTGTTGCCGCACATCACGTCGATCTCGGTCATGGTCGGGCCGACGTCGACGAACAGCACGCGCCGGTCGAGCATTGCCGGCAGGTGCGTGACGCTGACCATGTTCGCGTAGGGTCGCAGGCCGATCCGGGCGGGCGTCAGCCCGGCGGCCTCGCAGGTTTCGCGCAAGCGGTCGAGCGTTTCCAGCCGCACCGCCGCCAGCAGAACTTGCGTCGCCAGACCGTCCTCGTTCGTCGCGGTGACGACGTAGTCGATCTGGGCCTCATCGAGCGGGAACGGCAGCTCACGCAACGCCTGGAAGCGAACCGCCGCCGCCAGTTCCGACCGCGGCGTGGGGGGCACCGTCAGGCGGTTGATCACGGCCTTGTCGCGCGGGACATCGACGATCACGCGGCCGTGCTTGATGTGATGCCGGTGCAACTGCTGGGCGATAAACGTCCCCATGGCCTGTGGATCTTCCGGGTCGACGTTGGCCGGGACGCGGTGGGCATGTGCGTCGTCAAGCTGCATCTCACCCGCGCCGACCCGCGCCACCACGATCCGCAGCGAGCGCTTGTCCCAGTCGAGACACAGGACCTTCTTGGCCAGTCTGATCACGGCGATTCCCTTTCCGTGCGACCAGTCTTCGACCGGTCAGCCCGGCCGGCACGTTGTGTGGCACGGCCACCATCGGCTGCGACGGTTCGGCCGGTACGGGGCCCGGCCGCCACATTTATACGATGCTCACTCAGCTTCAACAATCACGGTCTCGTCGTCCAGCGGCCAGGCCAGCCCCAGCCGCGTCAGGTCGCGATGATACTTGATTTGGGCCAGCGGTCCGACCATCTCGATGACCCATTCCAGCCGCTTCGCTATTTTCAGATGATCGGCATATCCGACCACCTCCACATGAAACTGATACGATTTCGTGGTGAGGTAGGGTGCAATCTGCTTGAACGTGCCGACGTCGAGCGTCTCGGTGATCACCAGCCAGGCCGGCGTGCGCAGCAGCTCCGCGTCAACCTGTCGACGCCCGACCACGATCGCCGCCGCGGCCTCCTCCGTCATTTCCGGGATGGTCATCAACACGCGCATCGGGGCGGCGTTGACGTTGATCAGACCATAGATCGGCTGACCGGCTTCCTGTGGGGACCGCTTCGTGAAACGGTCCATGATGTACGGCAGGTCTTCGAGCGTGACCGGGCTGGACAATAGCTCGGCCGGTATGCCGCCGCTGGGCAGAGCGTTCGGGTCGTTCGGATCGCCCTCAACCTCGATCTCTTCCAAGTCCTCGCCGCCGACGTACAGGTCCGCCACGCTGCGCATCTGCTGGATCACCGACTGGTTCCCGGCGATGCCCACGATGAACGCCAACGTCTCGTCAGACAGCGGAATCTCGGCTTCCTCATCCTCGTAGCCGTACTCATCTTCGCCGGCCGGGGCTTCGTACGCCGCCAACTGCGCCTGGATCGTGGCCCCGTCACTTTGCAGGCTGATCCGCTGCTTGTTGTCGAGCGACACGTCCAGCTCGCGCGCCCACACCGTCAGAAACGGCGCGATGCCGTAGTCGAGGATGCCGTCGCCGTTGTCGTAGTACGGGAACGAGTCCTCCCTGTCGTCCTCGTTCTCATCCAGGATGCCATTGCGGTTAACGTCTTCACCATAGAGCACCGCCGCCGTGATCCCCTTGACCAGCAGCAACTCCTCAACCGTGTCGAACGGCCCGTTCTTGGCGTTGTAGGCCGGCTCCAGGTCGTTGTAGTAGTCGTTTTCCGCCCCGCCCTCGCGCGTCTCGTGGTTATCGTCACGCCAATCGAGAATGGCGGCGATCAGTTCCGACGCGTTGTCGATTCGCAGGTTGAGCAACAACGGCGTCAACAAACGCTCCAGCCGCGCTTCATCCTCCGGCGTCCGGACATTGAGATAGAACTTCGCTGACTCCGGAGTCAGGCCGAAACGCATGGTGTCTTCCGGCCCGTCGTAGCGCGGCGCGACGACGCTGAACCGCCAGGCGGGCGTGGGAAGCTCGCGCTCCAGGTAGTCGCGGCGGGATTGCAACTCCGCCACGGGGTCCGAATCGCGCTCATAATCCTGTGCCCAGATCAGCGCGTGACGGAAGCTGGCGGGCACGTCGAACCATGCCGCCGCGTTGTGACATTCCTCGCGCAACAGGGCGATGATCTCCTCGAGCCCGGATTCCGCTGCCAACCGCGCCTGCTGCCCGTCGGTATACGCCGTGATCCCCTCGGCCTCGGCCCGCACGAAAAAGACGAACCCCGCCATCGTGAGTGACAGCAGCGCGATCAGAATCAGCACGACCGGCAGGATGACGGCCGGCTGTCGCCGCACGGGGGCCATCAGAATCCCTCCTCGAAGCCCAACTGCTCGGCCAACCCCCGGCCAAGCTGCTTGTTGACGCGACTGGAGAAGAACTTGTCCGCCGCGGGTATACGCACGATGATGCTGTAGCGATCGGCGTGCTCCTTATCGTCGCCGTAGGGATAATCGATCAGCGGGTAGTCATCCAGGTCGCGGTCTTCCAGTTCGTCATCCGTACATGACTCGAACCCTACGGTGACCTGGATCAACTGTGGCAGCGAGTTGCCCTTGGTCACGTCCCAGGTGGTGTCCCACTCGACGCCGTCGAAGTACCGGAATTCGAGGTACCCGAGCTCGGGTGACCAGAGATCGTTGCGCACGTCGAGCGGATCATCGAACTCGACCAGAAACTGGTTCAGCGTCTTCTTCTCGGTCCGCATGATCCCGCCGATGATCGGCTCGCCATCCTCATCGGTTTCCTCGGGATCGACCCATAGCCAGTAGCTGACCTGGGTCAGATCATGCTGCGCCGGCGGCGGCTCTTCATCCGCGCTGATAAACTCGTACTGGTGCTCGGCCGGCAGCCGAGCGGTCAGGAAGGTGATGTTCCGGCGATTGCCGATCAGCAGCGGAAGCGGGCCCGTCGGCACTGCGTTGGGGTCCGCCGTACCCGCTTCTGCGAGCAGGTCCTCCAGATCCGCGGGCAACTCCGGTTCCGCCGCCGCCTCGATCACAATCTCGTCGTCGGGCCGGATGATATCCTCCTCGCCTTCCAGATACTCTTCCTCGACCAGCGGCTGCTCGATCGGAAAGCCGAGCGCCTCGACGCCCACGCAACTGCGCAGCTCCGCCTCGATTCGGCTGAGCACCTGCCGGGCAACCTGCATGCGGTCGGCGGCTTCGGCCGCGGTATCGCGGACTTCCACCACCTGCCAGAAGAACGTCACCATGCTCCCCAGCAACATGCTGATCAGCGCAATCGCGACGATCACCTCGAGCATGGTCAGGGCACGGCGTGAGCAGTGAGAGAGCGGGTACATCAGCGGTCCGTCCATTTCTCATTTCGTGCGTCGCGGTCGCGGTCGAGATCCCCGATGTCACGGGGCTGGCGATCCTCGCCATCGCCGCCGCCGCGGTCCCCGGGACGGCGGTCAGGACCACCGCCGCGGGGGCGCTCCCCGGGACCGCGGTCAGGACCACCGCCGCCGACGCCGAACCCACCCTGGCCGATGCTGCCCAGCAGCGTGCGCAGTTGTTCATCGCCGAGCTGGAGACCTTCGATCGCGTTGAGCAACTCCGTGATCTGCTCCGGCGACAGGTTCCCGATGTCACCCGAGTTGAGCAGATCACCGAGACCACCGGGCAGACCCGGCGAGTCTTCGCCGCCCAAAGATCCCAGCGGGTTACCGTCGGCGAACTGTCCACCCGCCAGCCCGGCCAACATCGGCATCAGCATAAACAGATCCTCGATGCTGGTGTTCTGCATCAGGACGCGAAGGTCGATCTCGCCGGTCTCGGTGATGGCGTCTGGCCAGTACTCACGGATGGCGTCCATGATGCTCTCGACCTGCCCGGCCGGGACGCCGAAGTCCTCCTCAAGATCGATCGTGCCCGGAGCCGCTTTCAGCAGATGCAGCCGGCGGACGACCCGCGCCTCATCGATGTCCGCGTCTCGGCCGACACCCGGCTGGTACAGAATTTCAACCGTGACCCGGCTGAGGCGCTGCTCCTCCTCGAGGTCCTCGGTCTCCTCGAGCTCCTCGGCATACGCCCGCCAGAACCACTCGGGATATTGCTCGCCGAAATCCCCGTCCGCCTCGCGCTCGGCGACGAAGCGCTCGACCGTATTCGGATCGAGCTCGAGCAGGGCCAGCATGCGGTCCGCGAGCTGCGCGGCCCGGGTCTGCTCCTCGGCGTACATCGTCATCCTGATGCCGCCGACCAGCTGCGCGCCCAGAAACCCCATCGCCGTCACCATCACCGCCAAGGCAACCACCACCTCCAGCAGCAGCACGGCCCGAGGCCGCGCGGCTGCCCGCCCTCGCGTATCCTGGGTGGCCCACCGCTTCAGCGCGGGGAAACGCGAATCAGCGCGCGAGTTGGATTGGCAGATCACACTGGTCATGGCCGCTCCTCCAGCTCAGGCCGCTCCTCCTCGAACTCCTCGTCTTCATCCTCATCAAGCGGCTCGGGCCGCTCCGGTTCATCGCTCAGCTTCCCGACCGACTCGATCCGCACACGTCCCAGCCGACCATCGAGCGTCATCTCGAACCCCCGGCCGTCGTCGTCGCGCAGGATCCAGCGGAGCGAGTGGCTGATACCGTCCGGTTCGAAGTTGAGCTCGAATTCGTGCTCCAGATCGGTGACCGGGATCGGCTCGTCGTCGAACTGCTCGAATTCGAGCAGCTCATCCTCCAGCTCCATCGGCGGCGGACCTTCCGGAAGCGGCAGCAGGGCCTCAACCCAGACGTGCTCCAACAGGAAGGGCACGTTGGCCCACGGATCGCGGAACCTGAAATACTCGTGGGGAGCAAGAATCGGATCGCGCTGCCGCGTAACCTTGATCGACCCGTCCTCGCGGAAGGTCATGCGATAACGGCGGGTCTCGTTCATCGCCTGGGCCCGGCACATCTGCACGAGCGTCTTCAGCCGCCGAGCGGATTCGTCCAGCTCTTCCGACCGCCGGGCCTGCCAGAAGTCCGGCCACGCGATCGCCGCAACCATCGCGAGCAGCGCGACGACCATCAAGACTTCCAGGAGCGTAAAGCCGCTGCGGCTGACGCGCTGCACGGGACGATCCTCACACGGGCCGTTGAAAAAGGTGACTGGCTCCAAGCCAACCGCCGGGAGCCCCGCGAAAGAGCCACGCCCGCAGGGTGGCTGTTCCCTTTTTCAACAGCCCTGGTACGGGGCCGCCCGGCCACGCCTGGCGCCGCCGCGCGGCGCCGGTCCTGCGCGCCGAACCGGGCTAGGTCTTTTCCCAGTTCGTGATATCGTCGTCGTCGCCTTCCTGCCCGTTCGCGCCGGGGCTGGACAGATCGTAGCTCTCTTCGTTGTACTGCCCGGGCGATTCGTAGATAAACTCGTTGCCCCAAGCATCCTTCAGCTTCGACGCGTCCTCGACGTACGGTCCGCGCCACTTCTCGGCCAGCTCGTCATCGTCCGGCGCTTCAACCAGGGCGGCCAAGCCCTCGTCAGAAGTCGGGAAACGACCGATATGCATTCGGTAGAGATTCAGCGGCGTTTTCAGACCCGATTCGATCGTGGCCCTCGTGATGTCCTCCTCGGCGCCCTTCAGCGTCCCGAACAGGTTGGGCACGACCAACGCTGCCAGAATGCCGATGATCACGACAACCATCAGCACCTCCAGCAACGTGAAGGCGCGGCGACGAAGGGCGGGTTTACTCGGCTTGCGTTTCATGTTCGACTCCCATGTATCTCGTTTGGACGGTCTGTCCCAAGCCAACTCCTAACCACGCAGACCGGCCGTCGCCATCCGCAGAATCGGCAGCAACAGCGCGATCGCGATAAACAGCAACATCGCTCCCATTAACAGTAGCATCAACGGCTCGAGCAGCCGCACGAACAGGTCAAGCTGGCGCGCCGTCCGCGCCTCCTGCGTGTCGGCAATCTCAACCAGCACCCGGTCGAGCGTATTGCTCTCCTCCGACACCGCGATCATATCCAGCATCGTCGGCGGGAAAACCCCACTCTTGACCAGCGGCCTGGTCAGCGACTCACCCGCGCCAACGCTGTCGGCGGCCCGATCGATCGCTTCCGCCAGAATGCGGTTGCCGGTCGAGTCCTTCGCGATCCGCAGCGCGTGCAGGATCTGAATCCCGTTCGCCAGCAGCGTGCCGAAGATCCGGCAGAATCGGCACAACGCGACCATCGTATAGATCGGCCCGATCCCCCACACCCGCAACTGCATCCGCGACCACACCATCTTCCCGGTCGCGGTCTGAAAGAACCCCGTGATCACGATGATCGCCAGAAGAACACCGCCCCCCACCTCAACGTAGTGCTGCGCAAGCGTGTCGCTCAGGCCGAACACAATCCTGGTCGGCAACGGCAACTCCTGCTTCTCCAACAGCGGGCGGATGCGCGGCACGACAAAGCTCATCACGAAGACGATCGCCCCGAAGCCCACCGTCAGCAGGATGCACGGGTAGATCATCGACCCCATGAACTTGTTCTTCAGATCGTCCTGTCGCCGAATGAATTCGGAGACACGCGCCAAAACTTCTTCCAGAAAACCGCCTTTTTCACCGGCACGAATCATGGAGACGTGCAGCGGCGAGAAGGCCCGCGGATGACGGTCCATCGCGTCGGCCAGCGTGGCACCGCCGGCCACGTCGTCGTGCACCTCCTTCAGCACTCGTGCCAGCGCCGGGACCGACGCCTGCTGGCCCAGCACCTGCAACGCCCGCAGCACCGGCACCCCCGCCCGCAGCAGGTCCGCCAACTGCTCATACAGGATGCTGACTTTCGACGGGCTCACCCGCCGGGCACCACCGGTCAGAAACGACCGCCCGGTGGCCTTGATCTCGGAGACCTCGATCGGCAGCAGCGTGCGCTCATCGAGCACGCGGGCGGCGGCGGCCGCGGTGTCGGCCACCAGCGTCCCGTTCACCTGCCCGCCCTCGGCGTTCCGCGCTTTGTACGAAAACGTCGGCATCGCAATCCGTCGGATCGGCCCCGCTTCGAGCGGGACCATGCATATCTAAACCCGCTGTCAGTATATACGTACCGCCACCCGCGCGGATGCACCCAACCCGACCGGAGACCCGCGGCCACGCTCTCGGCCGGCAACTCCGCTTCACGCTTGAGATTCCACGCAAGTCCGGTAAATTATGCCATGCGAGCGGTACTCTGGAAAGCTACCCTTATCGGCCGGTGCCCGGCCCAGCCTTGGGTTGTCACCCGCCGCGTACAGGAAACCACAGACCGATGAATACCACTGCCAAGAACGCGCAGGCCGAAACCGACGCCACCTTCAGTGCCCTGGGCGTCAACCCGGACCTAATCGCCGCCCTCCAGCGGCTCAAAATCGACGCCCCGACCGAGATCCAGCGGCAGATGATCCCGGCCGTCCTGGAGGGCAAGGATTGCCTGGCCCGCGCCAGCACCGGCGTGGGCAAGACCAACACCTATCTCCTGCCAATCCTCCAAACCGTCGTGCCCGGCGAGAGCGTTCAGGCGCTGGTCATCCAGCCCACGCGCTCGCTCGCCCTCCAGTTCCAGCGAAACCTGCAGCGCTTCGCGCCGGAGAAGCCCGTGCGGACGGCGGTGGCGCTGGGCGGGCGGCCGAGTCGCGATCATCCCGACCCGCTCTCGGGCTCACCCGACGTCCTGATCGCCATCCCGCGCGGCGCGGCCGAGCTTGCCCGCCGTGAGAGCCACGACTGGTCTTCGCTACGACTCCTGGTGATCGACGAGGTCGACGCGATTCTCAACGAGCGTGGCCCGGACCAACTGAAACAGGTTCATGCGGCCCTGGCGCACGAGCACCAAACCATCCTGCTCGCGGGCAGCCTGGACGAATCGGTGCGCGAGCTCGCCGCCGAGATCCTGCGCGATCCGGTCGAAGTCGATCTGCCGCCCGGACCGCCGCGGTCGGCCTCGGCATCGCAAAGCTACTTCGCCGTGGACCCCGATGAGAAATTCGACGCGCTGCTGTCCTTCTGCAAACAGGAATCACCGCAGCTGGCGATTGTGCTGACGAACACTGCCGAGCAGGCCCGGGAAGTGGCCCGCCGTCTGGAACGGGCGCGGGTCAGTTGCCGCTGGATCGGCGAGCGACCCGCCCCGGCCCGACGTGAGCGACACGAGCGACGCGGGCCCCGCGCCCGCAGCGAGGTTATCATCGCCAGCGATCCCGCCCCCCGCCACCTGAGCACCATCCCGGCCTCGCACTTGCTGCATTACGAAATGCCGAGCGACATCGACGCGTATATGTATCGGCTCGAACAGGCGCCGCGGCTGCGCAAGCACGGCCACGTCATCGCCTTCGTCGAACCGACCCAGGAAGCCATGCTCGCTGAAATCGAGCAGCGGGTCGGCAAGCCGCTCGGCAAACGCGAGCCGCTCGAGCACCCCAAGCGCCCCCGCCGCCACCAGAAGGTGGAATCCGCCGATTCACACGACTCCCAGCCCCCGCCCAAAGCGAACCCTCCCAAACCGAAACCGGAAACGCACGGCCGGCTCGGCAAAGTCCTCCACCGAGACGAAGAGCTGGAAGCACGGGGCGTGCAACCGCCGCCACGCACGCTCGGCAGCCGCTTCCGCACGAATCGCCGCGGCAGACCGTTGCGTCGCCCGGGGTCGCGATAATCGCTCAGGGGTTCAGGATTCAGAGTCCGGATCGGGAGCGGGGCCAAAGCCCGGATCGGTTTCGCCCGCGGGTGGGGGTTGGCCCGGGGCGCGCGGGCGGCCGATCACGACCTGAAATCGGCGGCGGCCCAGCAGTTCACCCTCGCTGAGCAGCTCGAACGCGTACTGTCCCTTCTTGGCGATCGGCACGCCCAGCATCGCGAAGACCAGATCGACCATCGCCAGCGGATTCGGCGCGTCCACGTGACCCTTGGTCTGCATCAGCACACTGTTGTCGTCATCGCGCATCAGCCGCAGTTGCAGCGGCGTGCGCCCCGAAATCTCGGTCAGCGTCGCCATCACGGTCAACCGATGAATCCGCGTCGGCACCGCCGGCACCAGCACGGTATTGAAAAGCCCGATGGCGCTCTTCTTGTTGCTGAGCTTATCGTCGATCACCTGGTCGCAAACCAGTAGCGAGACCAGTGTCGGCGTGGCGATCGACGGATGCTCGCTCATAGGGTGCTCCCTCGGGAGCCCGCATCATAACCGCCCCTGCTGCCTGCCGATACCGCCGCCGCACGGAATCGGCTTCCACCCGGTAATCGCCGCGGAGAATGCGACCGGAATCCTTCGCGCGCCGCGTCTACGATGTACCATGGAGGGCATGCACGAGTCGGACGGCAGTGGACAGGGCTTTGGATCACGACGTCACGCCCCCGCAACGCAGCTTGGCCTGTGGCTGGGCGTGGTTTGGGCGGCGGCGACCGCACTCGCGCAGCCGACTGTCGAGTTGCGGGTGGACACGAGCCGCCCCTACGTCAACGAGGCTGTCCGCGTCGAAATCCGCGTGGAAGGACACGCCGAATGTGAAACGCCGACATTCCCCGAGCTCGCGAACTGTACGGTCCAATACGCGGGGCGCACCTCCGGAACCAACGTCTCTCAAGTCGGAGGCGGTGCGCCGAAGGTCAGCAGGCACGTCACATTCACATTCGCGTTGACTCCGCAGCAGGCCGGGCCGCTGGTCATCCCCGCGATCGCGGTCGACGTCGATGGCAAGGCGCTGAAGACCGAGCCCGTGAAGCTGATGGTGTGCGCAGTCCCCGAAAGCCCGCAGCCACGCCGCGGACAGCGGGACGATGCGCGCGAGGACGCCGATGCCGAGACCGACGAGCTGCTGCTCGCTGAGCTCACCTGTGATCAACCGACACTGTACGTCGGCCAGCGCGCCACCTTCACGCTCTCCGTGTGGATCAAGCCCGCCGAATACCGGGGTCAGGAGCTCTCCCAGCGCGACATGCGCCAGTTCCTCACCGGCCGGATCGGCCCCTTCGATCTCGAAAGCGAACGGAACCGCAAGGTCTACCGGCAGATGGCCGACAACTCGCGACAACTCTACTACCTCATCGAGTTCTCCGGCGAGATAACGCTCGACCAACCCGGAGCGCTCACCTTTGACGACGTGTCGCTCGGCATGGACTACCCCACCGGCTTCTCGCGCACGCGCCTCTGGGGCGATCTGCGCGTCACCGACCATCGGCCGTTGCGCATCCGGCCAACCGTCACCACCCCCGAAGTCCGACCCTTGCCCACCGAGGGACGCCCGGCCAGTTTCAGCGGTGCCGTCGGCCGATACCAGATCAGCACCTTCGCCGTCCCGAGCAACGTCCGCGTCGGCGACCCGATCCAGCTCGTGATCGACATCAGCGGCGAGCCGATCGAGACGATCCCCGGCCCGGACCTGACGGCGATTCCGCAGCTCAACGAGGACTTCCGCGTGCCGACCGAAACACTCGCCGGCACGGCCCGCGGCAACCAGAAGCGCTTCACGCAGACCATTCGCGCCCAGCGGGCGGACGTAAAGGAGATCCCGGCGATCGAATTCGCCTACTTCGACCCACACACCGGCCAATACGCCGTCGCCCGTAGCGAACCAATTCCGGTCCTCGTCAGCGTCGTCGAGCAGCTCGACGCCGCCGACCTGACCGGCATCGCCGCCCAGCCGCCTCAGCCGCAGGGCCTCACGCTCGAAGCCCGCGACGGCCTGCGCGGCAACCAGACCCGTGAGGCCGACCTCCTCGCCGCGACGCCAACGATCACCATGACTCAGGTGGCGCTCACCACCGTCATCCCGCCGGTGGCGTTTCTCTGCGTCTTGGCAATCTCAGCCCTGTCACGCTCGGGGCGCGACGTTGTCGCCAGACGCCGACGCGGCGCCCTCCGCAACGCCGAGCGCCGCATCCACGACGCGCTGGCGAACAAGCTCAGCCCCGGCGAGTTGCACCGCGAGATACAGGCGGCGCTCGCCGGCTACCTCGCCGACCGCCTCAACCAACCCCTCGCCCGCTTCCTTGGGGCTCCCGCGGTCAGCTTTCTGCAGGAGCGTGGCGTCAACGAGGAGCTGGTCAGGCAGTGGTCCGAGGTGGCACAACGTTGCGAACAGGCCGCTTATGCCGGCGACGGCGAGAGCGACGCATCGCTGGCCGACGCCGCACGGCAGTGCCTCAGACGACTCGAACGGGAGCGGCTATGAAACAGTCGTCGCAACAGACGCCGCAACCGGCCCCACCGGCAAGAGCCGCGACTCGGGTGGCCCATCGCTTCAGCGGTGGGAAACACGAATGGCGATCCTCTTCGGGCACCACCCGGTTGAATCAAGAGCCTTTCAGCTCCGATTCGCGTCCCCCACGGCTAAAGCCATGGGCCACCCCAATCAGGGGTGCCACGAACAGGCTCCGCTTGTCCGTACTCTGCGGCCTCCTGCTCGCCGTAAGCCAGTGCGTTCCAGCCGCCGTAGGTGTCGATCCGCTCGCGCCGGAGCGGCAACGCGAGCTGCTTCGCGATGGTCTCAGCGCCTTTGACCAGGCTGTCGAAGTAGTCCGGCAGGACGCGGCCCGCGCCGAAACCCTTTATCGTCAGGCCGCCGCCGCGTTTGAGATGCTCGCCGACCACGGCGTCCGCAACGCCGCGCTGGAATACAACCTCGGCAACACTTACTTCCGTCTCGGCGAGCTCGGCCGGACGATCCTGCACTATCGCCGAGCGCAGCAGCTCAACCCGACCGACGCGGCCCTGAATGCGAACCTGGCATACGCGCGCAACCGCGTGGAGCCCTACATTGAGCCGAGCGCAACACAACAACTCATCCACCGCCTCACGTTCTGGACCAGCCACACCTCCATCCGGGGCCGTTACCGGCTGACGCTGATCGCATCCATCGCCGGCTGGCTCGGCCTGATGCTCCGCCTGCGCTGGCGCTCGCGGCCGCTTCTGACGCTTTCATGCCTGGCCATCGTCGTCGCCCTGGCCAACGCCACCTCGGTCGCTTGGCAACTCCACGACGAAGCCGACCGCCCCCCCGCTGTGATCGTCAACGGCGAGCACCCGCTCCGCCTCGGTCGCGGCGAGGGTTACGACCCCGCGCTGAACCAGCCGCTCGGCCCGGGCGTCGAGCTCCGCATCCTCAACCAGCGCGCCGACTGGGTCGAAGTCCAGCTACCCAACGACAAGACCGGCTGGCTGCCGGTGAAGGCAGTCGAAAGAATCTGAGGCGACCGTTCCAGAAAGAACGCTGGGGCGAGATTCCTATCTCGGGCCGTGACGGGCACGGTTCCCACTCTGCGAAGCCGCGGGAGCGGATTCCCGCCGCTGTGGATGCGAGAACGGATTCTCGCACCAGCCAGCCCCATCCCGTTGGGACGGCGCCGCGTGGGGACTACGGCTGACCGCCCGTGGGATTCTCAATCCATAGCTGGTAGCAGGCGTCGCACAGGTAGACTGTCAGCCTTCGATATACCTGATCCAGGGCCTCTTGACTCGACATGTCACGCATCGCGTCCAGCAGCCGATCGATCTCGCCGGCGATGTCGCGGCCAAGATCCTCTTTCGTGATGTTCGGCGGCGTGGGATCCGCGAGCGCTTCAATCTTGACCACGTAGAACTGCCCGCGCCCGGGCTCCAGCTCGGCTGAGCGCATCTCGGCGCGCGACGCCGTCTTCCAGCAGACCGTCAGGCAAG
>CAZDTB010000068.1:0-14682 GCA_964508075.1 uncultured Planctomycetales bacterium | reverse complement strand
CATCATACTGGTTCCTGCTCGAACAACCGCGGGCAGTCGAATTGGAGGGTTTGGCCATAGGGTATGAGCCGGTTGAACTGAGCGTCTCCGCCATCTGGGACGAGGTCTTGCACAACCGCTCTCGGGAGACGCTCGAGGCTGCACTCCCCGGGTTTTTGATGGCTGCGCCCTGGTTCACGCGCAAAGCCCGAACGATCCGCTTGGTCAGATTCCTAGACTACGTTCCCATCGCACACAACAGCAAGCGTGCCTGTGCCGCACTGACTCAAGTAAACTACGTCCACGGGGAGCCGGAAACCTACCTGCTGCCGCTCTCATTTGCCACCGGCGACAAGGCCGCCCTGATTCACGCCAACAACCCCGATTCGATCGTCGCCCGCGTCCACATCGCGGATATCGACGCGGAAGGCGTCCTGTTCGACGCCGCCTACGACGAGGATTACGCCAACATGCTCATGGACGCCATTCGCAGAGGCCGCCGCTTCAAAGGCACCGCCGGCCAGCTGATGGCGTCCCCCACGCGCGCCTTCCGCCCCGTGCTGCGCTCCGCCGACCCCCTCCCCGAGCCCACGCCACACCGAGTGACCCAGCGTAACGCCTCGGTCGTCTTCGGGGAGAAGTACATCCTGAAGAACCTGCGCCGCGTCCAGAGCGGTGTCAACGTCGAAGTCGAGATGGCACGGTACCTCACCGAGAAGCGGGACTTCGCCCACGTTGCGCGCGTCGTTGGTACGATCGAGTATCACCGGACCAACGAGGAGCCTATCACCACTGCGCTGTTGCACACCTACGTCCCCAACAAGGGCGACGCCTGGGGCTACACGCTCGACGCCATCGGCGATTACCTCGACGATGCCCTGGGCCAGTTGGAGGAGATCGAGCAGATCGCGCCGCCAACCGACGACCTGCTCGAGCTTTCCGAGTACGAGGTCCCTTCACACGTCGCACGCCTCATCGGACCATACCTCGAGTCCACCCGCCTGCTCGCACGCCGCACCGCCCAGATGCACGTGGTCCTGACCCGCAGCGAGGGCGATCCGGCCTTCGACCCCGAGCCGTTCACCGACTTCCACCGGCGCGCGCTCTCACACGCCATGGACTCCGCCGCAAAGTTTACCCTCCGCGCACTGCGCACCCGCCTCGGCGATCTCAGTGAGGACGTCCACGACCATGCCCGCTATGTCCTCGAGCGCGAGAACGACGTTCGCGCCATCATCCGGGCCATCCGCGACCAGAAGATCCAGGCCACCCGAATCCGCTGCCATGGCTACTACCACCTGCAACAGGTGCTCTACACCGGGAACGACTTCGCGATTGTGGATTTCGAAGGCGAGCCCCAGCGCCGGCTGAGCGAACGCCGCCTGAAGAACTCCCCGCTGCGCGACGTGGCGAGCATGCTGCGCTCGTTCCACTACGCGGCCGGCGCCTGCCTGCTCAGCCACATGCCGCAGGTCGCGGTGGGACACGACGAGTTCGCCTGGCTGCAACCCGCCGCGCTTTTCTGGCAGACCTGGGTCGGCGCCGTCTTCCTCAAGTCATATGTTGACGTGGCGCGCGAGGGTAACTTCCTGCCCGACTCGCGCCACGAACTCCGCCTGTTGCTGCGCACCTTCCTGCTCGACCGCTCGATCTATGAGTTGAGCTACGAACTCGAGAACCGTCCGGACTGGCTGCGCATCCCCCTCGACGGAATCGTCCGGCTGCTGAAGACTGCCGAATGATCAGCCCCGCGCGTTGGACCCCTCTTGACCGGCCGCCCGCGGAAACAGGCGCGACCGAGAAGGATCGGAGACAATAGGTGAGTGTCTCTCGTCATTCTATATAACCGTGCGCGATCAGGCGGCGCGTTTGAGAGTGGGAGGGCGAAGCTCCCGCTGAGCCTGGCTCGGCAGGAGCCTCGCCCTCCCTTCACGGCGCCGCCAAATCCCGCACGGTCATATAGTTGTTAAAGATCTGCCTTCCATCACTTCCGCAGCTTGGCCCCGCACGATTCGCGCACGATCAGCTCGGGCTTGAGCGAAATCCGGGTCGGGGAGCACTGCGGGTCCGCGATCCGCCGACAGAGAAGCTCCACCGCCTTGGCGCCCATTTCGGACATCGGAACACGCACGGTCGTCAGCGGCGGACGCGTCATGCGCGCCACGCGCGTATCGTCGAACCCGACCACTCCCAGATCCCGGGGGACGCACAAGCCCTCGGCGGCGGCGGCGACGATCCCCGCAGCCATCTCGTCGTTCGCCGCGAAGATGCAGCAATCCGGCGCGGCCCATTCACGTAGATGCTCCGTCGCGAGCCTGTAAGCCGTTTCGTATTCGTAGTCCAGGTAGTGCACATCGCTGGGGGAGAACCGCAGGCCGGCCTCCGCGAGGACCTGGCGGTAGGCCTCGAACCGCGCGATGGTGTCGAAGTTGGTCTCGAGCCCACCCACGAAGACGATGCGCTTCGCACCGCACGGGCCGATCAGGTGGCGCATCATCGCCGTCGCGCCGTGCCGCTGGTCAATCAGCACGCTGTCATGCGGAGCACCGCCGTCGATCTCATCATCGAGCACGACGAACGGCAGTTGGAAGTCCGCCAGCACGCCTTGGATTCGATCGGTCAGCTCGGAGACCATCACCGCCACGCCGTCCAAGAGCGTGCGTTGGCGGATCGCGTGGAGCAGCGAATGGCTGTCATCTCCGTCGCGGGTGGAAGAGACGACGAGGTTGTATCCCAGCTGGCGGGCGCGCTGATTGGCTCCGCGGATGATCTCGGAATAGAACTCACCGTGGAGGTCCGGCAGCACCAGGCCGACGATCTCGCTCTTGCGGAGCACCAGGCCGCGGGCGAACGCGTTGGGCTGATAGCCCAGTTCGCGAATCGCTGCCTCGACACGGGCGTAGGTCTTGTCGTTCACCAACTCGCGGCGGTTGATGACTCGTGAGACAGTGCTGATCGATACGTTCGCACGTTTGGCGACGTCGGAGATCGAAACGGGCATTGCGGGCTTCCGGAGTGCCAAGGCGCCGGCATGTTTTTGACAGCGCTTTCAATAGACCATATCCTCACTCGCCATGCGTTGTCAACTTTCTGTTATCAAAGCGGTTGCGGTCGTCGCGTGCTCGGCAGGGTGCACGGGGGCGGGGCCGCGGGGCGATGCGATTCTGCGCTCCGCGGAGACCAGGGCAGCGGTCGATTATCGGTTCACGGCGGCGGATGAGGCGCTGCTCGACGAGGTGCAGCAGGCGTGCTTCCTCTACTTCTGGAAGGAGGTCGGCTCGCCCGCCAGGCTCGTGCGCGACCGCAAGAAGGCACCGGTCTCGAGCATCGCGGCGGTGGGGTTTCAGCTCTCGTCGTTGCCGATCGGCGTGGAACGCGGCTGGATCACACGCGATCAGGGACGCGAGCGAGCCCGGACAGTCCTGGGGGCACTGCTCGAACGCAACGACAACAAGAAGTTCGGCGTGTATTTGCACTATCCGGACATGAACACTGGCGGGTTGTCCAAGGAAGGTTTCGAGATCCTCGCCAGCACTGTGGATCATGCGCTCTTTCTGGCGGGTGCGATCACGGCGGCGGAGTACTTCGGCGGCGAGATCCACCCCCTGGTCGACCGGCTGATTGCCGAGACGAACTGGAAGCCATACGCGACCTCGCCGGAAGGCTACCTCTCGATGGGCTGGAAGCCGGACGATGCCGGCAACATCGCCGGGCCGGGCAAGTTCCTGAACTGGCACTGGTGGAATGCGAGCGACGAGGAGCGGTTGATCTACGTGCTCGCCGCCGCATCGCCGAATCCTGATCACGTGGTTGACCCCGCGGTCTATTACCGGCTGCAGCGTCCGGTCAAGCGTCATCAGGAGATGCCGCCGTATGTGGTGTCGTGGCCGGGAGCGCTGTTCACATACATCTTCAGTCACTGCTGGATCGACTATCGATCGTTGAAGGCGGACGACCCGGGGCGTTTCGGCATCGACGCGCCGCAGGTGGACTGGTTCGAGAATTCGCGCCGGGCGGTGCTTACGCATCGACAACGGTGCATCGAGCAGTCGTCGCGCTTCAAGACGCTGGGGCCGGATCGCTGGGGGCTGAGTGCGTGCTCGGCGCGGGACGGGTACATCGTGCCGGAGGTTCGTCCAAACATCCGCGACGAGGATACGTGGTTCGACGGGACGGTTGCTCCGTACGCAGCCATCTCCGCGATCATGTTCACGCCGGCGGAGAGTCTGGCGGCGATCCGCGCGTTTCGCGCGCTGAAGGGAGCGGACGGTAAGCCGCTGGTGTGGCGTGATCCAAAGGATGGGGGCTACGGCTTCGTCGATTCGTTCAATCTGGATCAAGGCTTCGTCTGCGACGACTACGTGGGGATTGATCAGGGGCCGATGCTATTGGGGATTGAGAACGCGCGGACCGGTCTGATCTGGAAGCTGTTCATGCGTCACGAAGCGGTGCGGCGTGCGGCGAAGCGGCTGGGTTTCGAAGCGCGTTAGGCTTATCGGACGCTCATCCTTGTAGTTAGGGGCGAGTCGAGGCCACGTGAGGGCAAGGTATTGATTGACTTCCGGGCCGGCGGGGCTTAAGTTGTTATTGAAAGCGCTTTCAGCGGCCCGAGACCAGCGCTCGCCGATGGGGGATGGCGTCTTTCCAAGGAAGCTGCCGCATGAGCACCGTGGTACGGGGGACCGCGAATCTCGATGACCGTGAGCGGTCGGCTGTCCGCGTGGAGAACCGCTATGGGCACTTCCTGGCGGACGGAAGCGAGTTTCGCATAACCGACCCGCGCACGCCCAGACCGTGGGTGAACATCATTGCCAATCCGCGCATGGGCTTGGCGGTGAGCCAGAGCGGCAGCGGGTTCACGTGGGTCGACAACTCGCAACTCGCGGTGATCACGCGCTGGCAGCAGGATCTGGCGCGGGATTCGTCGGGTAAGTTTCTGTACGTGCGCGATGCCGACTCGGGCGAGGTGTGGTCGCTGTCGCCGGCACCGGTGTGGGCCAAGTACGATCGATACGCGTGTCATCACGGGCTGGGGTACTCGACGTTCGTTACCGAGTTCGCGGGGATCCGGGCGAAGTGGACGTTGTTCTGCCATGCGAGCGAGACGGTCGAGCTGTGGCGGGTCGAGCTGGAGAACCTGAGCGATCGGTCGCGGCGGCTGGAGCTTTGTGCTTTTCTCGAGTGGTGTTGCGGTGTTGCCCCTTCGCCGCGGCGCGAATTCCACAAGCTGTTCATTGAGACCGAGTTTGACCCTCGGCGTGGCGCGATCTTCGCACGCAACCGCATGTGGGAAATGCCGTCGAAGCGCTACGGTCATTGGAACACGGACTTCCCTTACGCGAGCGCACTGGCGTGCACCGAACCGGTCTTCTCGGCTCAGGGTGACAAGGCAGCATTCCTCGGGCGCTACGGGGACTTCAGGTCGCCGGAGGCATTGCAGCAGGACGTTTGGCAACCGGCGTTCGGGCGGCACGAGGATGCCATCGCGGCGTTGCGGTCGGTGGTCGAGCTTCGTCGCGGCCAGCGTCGCCGGCTGGGTTACGCGCTGGCCGTGGGGGAGTCGCGGGACGGCACCGAACGGTTACTCGACGGGATGCTTGACGTCGACGTTATGGATCGCGCGCTGGAGGAAGTGCGCTCTTCGTGGCGCGAGCGGCTCGCGGCGCATCGCGTCGAGACGCCCGAGCCGTCGCTCGACTACCTGGCGAACGACTGGCTGCGCTACCAGGCGATCTCCGGGCGGATCTGGGGGCGGTGCGGATATTACCAGCAGAGCGGGGCGTATGGCTTTCGCGATCAGTTGCAGGACTCGCAGGTGTGGCTGACGATCGATCCGGAGCGGTGTCGCGCGCAGATCAGGCTGCACGCAGAGCACCAGTTCGCCGACGGCTCGGTCTATCACTGGTGGCATCCGCTCTCCGAGCAGGGGCACGTGACGCGCATGACGGACGATCTGCTCTGGCTCGCGTTCGTGACCGGCAACTACATCAAGGAAACCGGAAAGCTCGACATTCTGAATGATCCCGCTCGGTTTATCGATGACGAGCAGGCGCGGCCCTTGATAGAACACGTGTATCGCGCGTTCGCGCGTGTGTTCGAGCGCACCAGTCCGCGCGGGTTGCCGTACATCGGTGCCGGCGACTGGAACGACGGTCTGAGCGCGGTCGGGTTGCGGGAGCGCGGCGAGTCGATCTGGCTGGGGCATTTTCTGGTGGGTTTGCTGGGGGATTGGGTGGAGATCTATCGGCGGATAGCGGCGGAGCGACGAAGCGACGAAGCGACGAAGAGGGGTGGCGCGGCTGTGTCAGCCGTGGATCTGGACTGGGGACAACTCGCCACCGAATTCGCTCGTCGTCGCGAGAAGCTGATTGCGGCGATCAATGAGCACGGCTGGGACGGGAAGTGGTATGTTCGTGCCACGCTCGACGATGGCTCGAAGCTCGGCAGTGCCGAGAACCGGGTCGGCCGGGTCTTTCTCAACGCCCAGACGTGGGCGGTGCTCAACGATGTCGCCCCGGAGGACCGCGCGGCGCAATGCATGGCTGCGGTTCGCGAACACCTGGTCAGCGACGCAGGTGCGCTGCTGCTGGCGCCGGCGTTCGACCGGCCCGACCCGCGGATCGGTTACATCACGCGCTACGCGCCCGGAGTTCGCGAGAACGGCGGCGTGTACACGCATGCGGCGACGTGGGCGATCGCCGCCGCGTGCAAGATGCGCGACCATGAACTGGTCGGCCGGCTGCTCACGGCCATCAACCCCGCGCTGAAGGATCCCGACAAGTACTGGGCCGAGCCCTACGTCACGCCTGGAAATATCGACGGCCCGGACTCACCTCACCACGGCCGCGGCGGTTGGACGTGGTACACCGGCTCGGCGGCGTGGCTGTACCGCGTGGTCAACGAATGGGTCCTCGGCGTCCGCCCGGAATGGGACGGCCTGCGCATCGACCCCTGCCTACCACCGGACTGGAAACAGGTGAGCATGACGCGCCCATATCGTGACTGTGCCTACCGTTTCCAGGTCGAACGGTCGGAGGATCTGCCGAAAGGCGTACACCCCGAAGTGACCTTGGACGACACCAAGCTGCCGACGAATGTCATCCCGCCGCCGGCGGAAGCGGGCGAGCGCCATGACGTTCAAGTGCGCTGCCGCTGACGAACGTAGCGGGGCGCTACAGCTCAGCCCTTTATTCCCGTCGTTGCGATCCCACGGATGAAGGTACGCTGTGCGAGCACGAACAGCACGAGCACGGGCAGGATGATGAGTGTGGCGGCGGCCATTAGTTGGTTCCACGGCGTGTCGCCCGCGCGGCTCTGGAGGAATTGCAGGCCGAGTGCGAGCGTGAATTGGTTTTGGTGCGAGAGGTAGATCAGCGGGCCGATCAGGTCGTTCCAGACGGTCAGGAAGTGGAACAGCGCCACTACCGCCAGGGCCGGCTTCGACAGCGGCAGGATGATTCGCCAGAAGCAGCCCCAGGTGGAGCAGCCGTCGATCTTGGCGGACTCTTCCAGCTCCATGGGGATGCCCAGGAAGAACTGCCGCAGCAGAAAGACGTTGAACGCGCTGCCGAACCAGGCCGGCACCCACAGCGGCAGGAACGTTCCGATCCAGCCCAGGTGTTTGAAGATCATATAGGTGGGGACCATGATCACGGGGAACGGGATCATCATGGTTGCGAGGCACACGCCGAACATGACGCCGCGTCCGGGAAATCTGATCCGCGCGAAGCCGTACGCCGCGATGGCGCTCGAGAGTACCATGCCGACCAGGCTGAGTGCGGCGATGATCAGCGTGTTGCGGGCGTAGAGCAGGAAGTCGAAACTCTCGGAGCGCATGACCTGCCCGAACGCGTCAACCTGCGGGTGCGCCGGGATGATGTTGGGTTGGAGAAGCTCCGCGTCGGGCTTGAGACTCACACTGAGCATCCACGCCAGCGGAAGCAGATACAGCGCTGCGACGACGATGAGCAGCACATACGCCAGCATCGTCCCGGATTGTCGCGCCCGTCCCTTGTTCACCTTGCTACCTTGTTACTTTGTTACTTTGTTACTTTGTCACCTTGTCACTTTTTCACGCCCCCCGATAGAACACGGTCCGCCGACTGGCGCAGAACACCAGCACCGTCAGCACGAGAATGATCAGCAACTGAACCCACGCCATGGCGCTCGCGTAGCCCATCTTCAAATACTTGAAGGCGTTGTCGAAGAGATACATCGTGTAGAAGTACGTCGCGTCCTCGGGGCCGGAGCGCGAGCGCCAGATTACGTACGGCAGCGCGAAGATCTGCCAGGTTACGATGATGCCGACGATGACGTTGAACAGGATGACCGGACTGAGTCCCGGCAGGGTCACGTGCCAGAAGCGGCGGACGCGCGAGGCCCCGTCCAGCTCGGCCGCTTCATAGAGCGTAGTGGGAATGTCCTGCAGACCGGCGAGGTAAATCACGATCGGCGAGCCGAGCAGCCAAAGGGCGATGAGCACCAGCGCGAGCATGGCCCAGCGTGGCCGGTCGAGCCAGGCGGGTCCCTCGGCGAGGTCCTGAGCGACACCGAGGATTGGCTGGCTCCATTGGGCGCTGTCGGTTGCGTTATCGAGGGCCTGCGCTGCCGGGAGAACGATCTGGCCGACCGGTCGAATCGCTTGGTTCACCAGCCCGGCCTCGGGGCTCAGCATCCACATCCACACGACGCCGACCGCCACCAGCGGCACGATGGTCGGCACGAAAATGCACGCGCGGAAGAGGGCTTGCCCGCGGACTTTCTGGTTGAGCAGCACCGCCAGCAGAACCGCGACGACCGTGCCGGCGGGGATGGCCAACGCGGCGTAAATGAACGTGTTGCCGACGACCTTGTAGAAGACCGGATCGCGGGCGAGCTCGCGGTAGTTGTCGGCGCCGACGAAGACCGGGCGCTGCAGCAACGGGTAGTCGCAGAAGCTGATGTACAGCGAGAACCCCATCGGAATCGCCAGGAACAACAGGAAGCCCAGCCACCAGGGGGCGGTCCAGAGAAGTCCTTGGATCGTCGCGGATTTCCGTGTCATCGGTCCCTTCAGTCGCCGCGGCGCTGCGCGGCCATGCGTTGATACTCCTCAACGATCGTGTCAATTCGCTGTTGGGCTGCCTTCACCGCATCGTGCGGGTCACGGACGCCGCGCAGGATGTTCTCGTGCATCTTGAGCAGCTCGGCCGAGGCGTGTGCCCAGGTCGGCATCTGCGGATAGCCGAAGGCGTCGGGCGAACTGGCCAGCTGGTCGAACACCTGGATGAACGGGTTGGTGTGCGTAGCGTAGAAATCGGGCGCAGGCGTGTGAAACGGCGAGACTTTCCCGTGTTCTTTGCACAGTTCCTCGAGCACGTCCTGCTGAAGCACGTATTTCAGGAAGACCATCGCCTCGCGCGGATGGCGCGACCCGGCCGGGATAATGAAGACGTCGGTGCTGGCAAACGCGTGGTGTTTGTCAGGGGTAACGGACGGGAACGGCGCGACGGCGTAGTCCAGGCCCGGGGCGTACTTGCTGATCCAGTTCGACATCCACGGTCCCTGGAAGACCATCGCCAGCCGTTCGCTCAAAAACGGATTCTGCGCACCCTCGATCGCGCCCGTCGTGCCTTCGAACTTGAGCATCTCGGGATTGCCGATCGCCTCGCGGCGCTGGTGGATCCACTCCGCCGCGGCGTGGCCCGCCGCCGTGTCGATCGCGGAGCGCTCCCCGTCCCACAGCCGGCCGCCGAAGAAGTTCGGCCAGATCCAGTGCCACCAGCCGAGCATGCCGGGCGAGGTGGTGAAGCCGAGTTGCACGATTCTCTTGCGGCCGTCGTCTCCCGTTTCGTAACGCGTGAGGCGGGTGGCGTAGTCGTTGAGCTCGGCGGTGGTCCGAGGCGGGCGATCCGGGTCGAGGCCGGCCTCGCGGAAGAGTCGACGGTTGTAGTACAGCGCGATGGTGTAGGGTGTGCTCGGCAGCGCATACAGCTTGCCGTCGTACCGGCCGATCTCCAGCCAGATCGGCTTGAACGCGTCGAGATCGATTTGAAACTCCGCGACGAGATCGTCGAGTTCCATCAACGCATCCCGATCGGCGTACTGCGGGACGATGTGGTCGAACAGGCCGGCGACGTCAGGAGGATCACCGCCGGCGGTGGCGATCAGCATGCGCTGGTCGACGTTGCTGACCACGCAGTATTCGACCCAGATGTTCTGCTCGGCGCCGATCGTTTCGTTGAAGCGGTCGACGATGCGCTGCATGGCGAGGGCTTCGACGCCGGCCCACTTCTCCCAGTAGCGGACCACCGTTCGATCGGCGGGGATGTGGCGCTGTCCGCGCGGACCGAGCGCCAGCAGTACTACGGCCGGCAGGCCCAACAGCACAACCAGAAGCGTGGTGCGAGTGGTCATCAAGGGCAGAGATTGATGCAGAGCGGCCGCTAGGTCAACGGCCCGGTTCACCACGGCGGCTATGAGCGCCTATCAAAACCGGGTGGCACGGGCGTCTCGCCCGTGTCGCCACCGGCGGGACGCCGGTGCCACCCTGGTTGTGTTAGGGACTTTAAGGCGCAAACAGTTCCTGGAAGATGGCCGCATCCCGCAGGTCAACATCGCTGTCGTTGTCCAGATCCGCGCCCTGGAACTGCGCCGGCGTGCAACCCTCGGGCACGGTGGTCACGTCGGGACCCGCCAGACAATTGGCAAACACCGCGAAGTCCGCCGCGTCGATATCGCCGTCGTATTCAAAATCGACGTCGAAGTACATGTCGATGGCGGTCATCATCGGGCGGATCTCGGGGTTCGCCATGAACAGCCTCCAGCACAGGCCGGTGCGGTAGTTTTCGATCATTGGCACGATCGTGCCTTCGTCGATCGCTACGTACCCGGGGGCGAACCAGTTGACCTCGAGGTTAAACGCGTCGTAGAAGCCGTAGGGCCCCCAGAGCTGGCCCCCATACACGTCGCAGAAATGCCGCAGCGTGGCCAGCGACTCATCCGGGGCATAGGGCATGGCGCTGATCGCGGCGGTGGGTGTGATCGTGCCGTTGTCGTACGTGGGCGAATGCGCGGCGTAGCCCCAGGGGTTGAAGCTGGCGGTGAGTCCCCACACGAGCGGGCTGTAGCCGGCGAATCCGTTGGGGTTCTCGATGCAGTGCGCGCGGTTTATCAGCGTGATATTGCGGAAGTTCGTGGAGTAGTCCGCGTAGACGTCGCGCTTGTAGCGGGGGTCAAACCCCAGGTGCGAGTAGTGCGTCCAGAACAGCGGCCCGCCGTAGGGCGGCCCGACCCACAACGGGTACCCATAGTAGCTGTTGCCGTTCACGTAGCCGGAAAGCCCGGCCCAACCCTCGTGGTAACTCTCCGGGGGCATGGGGTGGGTTGGTGAGGCGATCGCCAGCAGGTAGACAATCATCGCCTCGTTGAATCCGCGGATCTGGTGGTTCATGGCCCAGCCGTAATCGGGTGACCAGTGCCAGTAGAGGATGTTGCTGCTGGGGTATCTGCGGTACCAGTCCCACTCCACGCCTTCCCACATCGACGTGGCCTTGTCGCGAATGTACGACTCGACGAAGTCGTTCGGATCGTCGAAGTACTGGCGCACGGTCAAGATGCCTTCGACCAAGAAAGCCGTTTCCACCAGGTCGCCGCCGTTGTCCTGGTACCCGGCGAACGGGATGGTCTCGCCGGTGAAGCCGTGGTAGTGGTGCGCCCAGGCGCCGTGATAGCGCTCGACGCTTTCGTCGAGGAAGGTGAGGATGGTTGCCACGCGCATGGCGGCGTCTGCGCGCGTGACGAAGCCGCGCTGCGCGCCGACCACGATAGTCATCAGTCCCATGCCGGTGCCGCCGGTGGTGACCGTGTCGCTGGAGTGACCGAAGCCGTATCCCTCTCTGGCCATGCCGCTGACCGGGTGGCCGTAGTCCCAGAAGTAGCGCAATGTCTCTTGCTGCACCAGGTCGAGCAGCTCTTCGTCGGTCAGGCCGTTGTACAGGGCCGAGACTACCTGCGAAGGAGACGATTCGTCGCCGTCCACCAGCGCGGTCGCATAGTAGTAATAGCGCGGGCAGCCTTCGTCAGTGGGATCGCTGTAACCGGCGTCTGTCAGCGGTGATGCGTTCAACTTCGTAAACGGGCCGGATTCCGATTCCGAGCGATAGACGTTGTATCCTTGCAGGCCGGCGACCGACATGGGCTTCCAGACGATGTCGTTGCGGTCGGCATAGCCGTTGGCGGCCACCCCGGTTGGAGGCTCGGGGCCGCCGCGCTGGCCGAACGCTGACGCCGTGAGCAGTTGACACGCGCCGACCGCGGCCGCGATTGTGACCCAAGAGGTTAGAGCGACTAACAGAACTGACTGGGGGACCGGCCTCCGGCCGGTCACATGACAGGCCAGAGGCCTGTCCCACATGGTATTGATAGGCGCTTTTGGTCGATTGCTTCTCATCCGTTCCCGCTCGCGGTGTCCGGCCGGGTATCCCGATTTTGCACAGGTTTGCCGGCGCGAATGAGCTCGGCATACCAGCGCCCGCTCGCTTTGATTGTACGTTCTTGGGTCTCGTGATCGCAACGAATGATTCCGAATCGTTTGGCGAACCCCTCGGACCACTCCAGGTTGTCGAGCAGCGTCCAGACGAAATATCCCCGCAAATCGAGGCCTTCAGCCAGGGCGGCGCGCGCCGCGGCGATGTGATCGCGCAAGTAGGCGATGCGGTCCTGATCGTCGACGAAGCCGGTCTCGTCGGCCTGGTCATCGAACGCGGCCCCGTTCTCGGTGATATAGAGCGGGAGCCCGGAGTAACGCTTATTCAGCCAGTGCAGCACGCGACGCAGCCCGTCGGGGGCGATCGGCCAGCCCATCGCCGTTCGCGGCACATCCAGTCGTGGGACAACTTCGATCTCGATCGGACCGGAACCCGGAGCGTGGCGGACCGACTCACCCAGATAGTAGTTAAGCGCGATGAAGTCCATGGAGCCCTTGAGCAGGCGCGCATCCTCAGCAGTGAACTCGGGCAGCAGCGAACCCAGACGCTGGCGCAAGAGCTCGGGATAATCGCCGTAATGGGGCGGGTCGCCAAACCAGCTGCCGAAGTCGAGCATGGCGCGTTCGGCGGCGTCTGCGTCTTGCGGCGTGTCGGAGGCCGGAGCGCTCCAATTCAGGTTCAGCGCGAGGCTGATGGCGCCGTGGTTGTGTCGAGCGGCTCGATAGCGAGCCACGGCGTACGCGTGGGCGCGCAGCAGGTTGTGCCCCACGCGATAGCCGAGCGCGCGATCCTTGATCCCCGGGGCGTGCCGACCGTCGAAGTAGCCCCAATAAACAACGCACCAGGGTTCGTTAAACGTCAACCAGAAGCGCACACGGTCGCCCAGACGATCAAACGCCTGCTCGGCGTAGTCGGCAAAGATGTGCGGAAGGTCCGCATGGGCCCAACCGCCAAGCTTCGTTTGCAGAGCAGCCGGCAGATCCCAGTGGTGCAACGTCGCGAACGGCTCGATCCCTGCTTCGCAGAGCGCGTCCACCAGCCGATCGTAGAACGCCCAACCCTGGGCGTTGACCGAGCCCCGCCCCTGCGGCAGCACGCGGGGCCAACTGATGCTGAACCGGTAGGCACGCAGGTTAAGTTGCCGCATGAGCTCAACGTCGTCTCGATAGCGATGGTAGTGGTCGCAGGCGGTATCACCGGTGTCGCCGCGGGCCGTCTTCCCCGGCGTGGCGCAGAAGACATCCCAGATGCTGGGTCCCTTGCCGGCTTCGGCAGCCGCGCCCTCGATCTGGAATGCGGAGGTAGCCACCCCCCAGAGGAAGCTGTCCGGAAAAGTGACGGTCATCCGCGTGACCCCCATCGGGTGAACCTTGCGCGCTGCACGTGGGCCAAGCGGACGCGCCCCGCGCGTGTCAACGTTATCTTATTGTTGAACAAGCAGTTATGGAGCAACAGCATCTGTCAGCCACGTCCGGTTGCGGACCACGCATCCTCAGCGGATTTGAGCATAGCAGGTTCTGAAAGCGCTTGCAATGACCACCCTGCGCGGGTATACTGCCGGTACGTCGTGGTTTAGGACCTTGGCGACGACTCGAAACGTGTGCAGCGTGCTCAGTTCTCTCGGTCGATAACGGAGGAAGGAAATGGAAGAGCAAATGAAAAAGGGCTGGTTCATTGTGATGGCGGCTGTGATCTGCTGCTCCGGGGCGCTCGCATCGCCCGACATCGACAGTGCAATCATCCACGAGCGCATCTGGAATGACGCGGACTACTCCACGGTGACGTATGGGAACGCCTACCCGACCTCGCTCTGGATCAGAGACGAGAATCTGGACGACTACGGCTGGGCCAATCGTCACAACTTCCGACTGTCAGAGAATGGTGGGATCAGCGACGCAGTGTTCATGAACGACGATCCCTTCGAGTTCTACGCCGACGTCATGCTCACCGGCACGGCGGACAGCGAAGGCGGTCTCAACCTCTCGCCCTGGTGGTCTCAGGACGTGGACGGCGTGTTCATGGTCAGAACGAGTGACGGAGAGATCTCGTGCTGGGGTGGAAGATTGCCCTTCTACAACTTCACCACCGAGTACGGGATAACCTATGCGAAGGACACGCAGGTCGGGCTGGGGATGATTTACGATCCGCACAGCCTGACGGAGGAGGATCCCGGCACCATCCAGTACTTCTACAACGATATCGATGGCAGAGAGTACTCCAGCCCGGTTCTCGAGTT
>CAZDTB010000067.1:0-14816 GCA_964508075.1 uncultured Planctomycetales bacterium | reverse complement strand
TGCGGTCCCGATAGTGCTCGTCGACGTGCCGGCGGAGGTCTTTGAGAAACTGGTGCGTCTCGGGCAGGTTCTCACAGTTGGTGCCCTCGCGCTCGAAGAGGTACGGGACGGCGTCGAGACGCAGGCCGTCGACCGACATCTTCAGCCAGGCGTCAACGATCTTGAGCATCTCCTCGCGGACCAGCGGATTGTCGAAGTTCAGGTCGGGCTGGTGCGAGTAGAAGCGGTGCCAGTAATAGGCCTTGGCGACCGGGTCCCAGGACCAGTTGGCGGATTCAAAGTCCTTGAAGATCACACGCGCCTCCGGATAACCGTCGGGGCGGTCGCTCCAGACGTAGAAGTCGCGCCAGGTGGAGCCTGGTGCGGCTCGGCGGCTGCGCTGAAACCAGGGATGCTGGTCGGAAGTATGGTTGAGCACCAGTTCGACGATCACCCGGAGATCACGCTGGTGGGCCTCACGCAGGAAGTGGCGGAACTCGCGGAGGGTGCCGTAGGCCGGGTGCACGTCGGTGTAATCGGAGATGTCGTATCCGTCATCCCGCCACGGTGAGGGGTAGAAGGGCAGCAGCCAGAGGGCCGTCACCCCCAGATCCTGAAGGTAATCCAGCTTCTCGGTGAGCCCCGCGAAATCGCCCATCCCGTTGCCGTCGCTGTCGTGAAAAGCGCGAACGTGTAGTTCGTAGACGATGGCGTCTTTGAACCAGAGCGGGTCCTCTCGGAGGATGATCGTATCGCCGGGTCGCGGCATGCGGTCTTTACCCTTTGCCTGCCTGCAAGTGTCAGGCTTGTCTCACAACCGGTGGTGCGACGGCGTCCGGCAACGCCATACCACAGGCGGGGACGCAGCGGCATTCTACCCAATTATCGGTACAGATGAAGCCTGGGCACCAGCAACAGATGACGCGATCACGCCGGCCGGACGGCTGGCTCCCTCATGGTGACCGAGCTGGTGACGGCATCGATCACGCTTTGGATTTGGCGGGTCGTGAGCTGGGGGTAGAGGGGCAGGCTGATCGTGCGGTCGCCGATCGACTCGGCCACCGGGAAGTCGCCCCGCCGATGACCGAGCCGCCGCGCGTAATATTCGAGCAAATGTACCGCGCGGTAGTTGACGGCCACGCCGATCTGCCGTCGCTGGAGGTCGGCGAGGATCTCATCGCGACGTTGGGGATCGACCCAGATGGTGAACAGGTGGCGGGCCGACCAGTCCGGGTGCGCTGTCTTTGGGAACTCGACGCCCGCGATGTCCGCGAAGGCGGCTTCGTATTGCTCGGCGATTTGGCGGCGACGCTGCCAACGCTGGTCCAGCTTGGCTATCTGCGGCAGCAGCAACGCCGCCCGGATGTTGTCGAGGTTGTATTTCCAGCCCCACTCGGTCATGTCCCAGTGCTGATAGCGCTTGCCATAGCGGTCGTACGCTGAGGTGGTCATCCCGTGCAGCGCCAGCCGCCGGACACGCCCGGCCAGCTCGGGGTCGTTGGTCGCCAGGGCCCCACCCTCGCCGCAGGTGATGGCCTTGGTGGCGTAGAACGAGAAGCAGGCGCAGCGGCTGTGCGACGCCGGGCGAGTGCTGCCGCGGCGGCCCTCGAGACAATGGGCACTATCCTCGACCAGGATCAGGTCGTGCTCCCGGGCGAAGGCGTTGATGGACTCCATGTCGCAGAGCAGGCCGTACAGGTGGACGGGAATCACGGCGCGCGTGCGGCTGGTTACCCGCGGGGCGATCGTCTCAACCGTGAGGCAACCCGTCTCGGAATCGACATCGGCGAAAACCGGCTCAGCGCCGGCCATCAGGACGGCATTGGCCGTCGCGACAAAGGTCATGGCGGGAACGACCACCTGATCGCCGGGCCCGATGCCGTTGGCGATGAGGGCCAGGTGCAGGGCGGCGGTGCCGGAATCGAGGCAGACGACGTTCAGGACGTCGAGGTACTCCGCCAGGGCGTGCTCGGCTTCGGCAACGGCTCGCCCGGTGGTGAGGATGGTCGCGTCGAGGGCGGCAAGCACGCAGGCCTTCTCTTCGTGGCCGAGGTTGTGGCGGTAGAAGTCGACCCGCTGGTCGGTGGGCATTGCCTCGGTCCTTTTTGCGCAAGCTGGCCCGCGGTCTTTCGGGCGTCTGATTCCTGAGACAATATCGGACAATCGTGGGGCGGAACTCATCCACGAGGCCATGTCCCGGCGAAAACGGCGCCCACTTGAACTCCCGTTTTAGAGCAGTCGGGCGGGGTTCCGATACCCGAGCATGAGAAACACAAGACGCCGCGTGGCCCTGAGTCTGCGCAGGCCGCGCCGCATCTCAGACCACGGCCGAGGATGAGCGATGAGATCGATTCTTGTCACCGGTGGTGCCGGGTTCATCGGGTCGCACTTTGTGCGCGCGTTCATGCGACGGCACCGAACGTCGGATGTGCACGTGCTGGACGCGCTGACCTACGCCGGCGATCTGGACAATCTGCCGCCCAACATCGTCGATCATCCACGCTTCCACTTCTGGTACGGCAATGTGTGCGACGCGGAACTGGTCGGTGAGGTCATGCAGAAGGTCGACACGGTGATTCACTTTGCGGCCGAGTCGCACGTGGCCCGCAGCATCGCCAGCAACCGCAAGTTTTATGAGACCGACGTGATGGGCACGCAGGTGGTGGCGAGCCAGGTCTTGAAGTACCAGCGCCGAATCAAGCGATTCGTCCACATATCAACGTCGGAGGTGTACGGCACGGCGCTGACTGAGCCGATGGCCGAGGACCACCCCCTGATGCCGAACTCACCCTACGCCTCGGCCAAATGCGGGGCGGACCGGCTGGCCTATTCGTACTGGCGGACGTACGGGATCCCGGCGGTGATCATTCGCCCGTTCAACCAGTACGGGCCGAGCCAGCACCTCGAGAAGTGCATCCCGCGCTTCATCACCAGCGCGCTGACCAACCGGCTGATCACGCTGCACGGGGACGGCACGGCGGCACGGGACTGGTGCTATGTGACGGACACCTGCCAGGCGTTGCTCGCCGTATTGGAGGTCCCGCTGGATGCCGTCGTTGGTGAGGTGATCAACCTGGGGACCGGCGTTCCGACGGACGTGCAGACGATCAGCCGGAAGATCCTGGAGCGGATTCCGTCAAGTCGTTCGGAGACCGAGCATATCTACAACCGTCCCGGACAAGTTGACCTGCACGTGAGCTCGACGACGAAAGCGCGGCGACTGCTCGGGTGGGAAGCCACCACCGATCTCGACACCGGCTTGGACCAAACGGTCAAGTGGTATCGGGAAAACGAAGCCTGGTGGCGAAAGCGGGAGTGGATTGCTCAGGTGCCGATCGAGACGCCGAGCTCAAAGGTCGTATATCACTGAGACGGTACTCGGGGTCGGGTGAGGGTCGAGTATTCCTGCCGCCGCGCGGACTGAAGCCCACAGCTCTTCTCAGCACAGATTGCGTCAACATCGTCTGCGCGCGTCGGACGCGCCGGCTTACGGTCGCGTCTGGGGACTCGCTCGGGTGTGATCAGACTCCACGATTGCAGCAACTCGCGCCCTTTGTCGGGGAGGATCGACGCGGGAACTCCCTTTGCCAGGGCGCCGTCAGGCATGTCCTGCTCCAGGACCGCGCCGGCTGCGACCACGCAGTCGTTTCCGATCCGAATGCCCCCGAGAACCGCCGCGCCGGCGCAGAAGAAGCAGCTATCCCCGGCCGCGGGAAACCGGCGGATTTCGTCCGGATGCCAGCTCCTGGCCCCGAACGTGACCCCTTGAAACAGCGTCGTATGGCGGCCGAGCCGGGTCCCACGCCCGACCACGATTCCACCGGGATGGGCGATGAACAATCCCGGCCCGATTTCGGCGTTGAACTCGATCTCCGCGCCGGTCAGCGACTGGCCGAGTCGAGCAATTGTCCAGGCGAGATAGGTGCGGCCATGTTGATAAAGCCAATGACTCAAGCGGTACAGCAGTACGGCTTGAAAGCCCGGCTTGAAGAGCACGCTTTCGAACAGAACGCGTGCTTTCGAGAACCGCTGCCCGCGCAGACGATAGGTCTCGGTGAACCGGCCTAGATCGCTGCGGATCAGCTCGAGCAGACCGCGGCGCATCGCGCTACCCCACACTTCCCACCGCAGGAGTCAGAAGCATCTGCGTTCCCCGATGTTCGACCGCTCCGGTTCGCAGGTCGTCGAACGTCGCGCCCGCGATATGCACTTCGTCCCAATAACGCAGCACGACGCCCGGCCGCAGCTCCGGCTGCACGATCTCCTTCGACTGCCGCAGAAGCTCGAAGACCAGCTCCGCGTCGTTAAAGCCATACAGATAGCGGATTCCCGATGTGCCGGAGAAACGCGGGTTGATCTCGAAGGCGTAGACCACTCCGTCCAGCAGGCGGAACTGCACGTTGCACGGTCCGACCGCCCCCAGGGCCTCGACGATCCGGACCACCTGATGCGTGAGGCCGTCGTCCTGAACAAGCTCGGCCCGGTACGTCGTCCCCTGAAGCAGATCACGACGTAGGACAATCGAAGCCCGGACCCTTCCGTCGGCATCCGAAACAGTGCCCGCCGTGTACTCCTGCTTCTCGTCCGGCAGAAGTTGCTGGACGATCAGATCCGGAATGAGCGTGCACGCCGCGGCAATCTCCTCCATCGACTTTGCCACGAAGACGTTCAGCGACGACGCTCCCGTCCGTGGCTTGAGGATGACCGGGAAACCGTGCTTCTCGATCAGGTGCTCAACCGCCCGCCGCTCGACGGCAAGCGCCGTCGCCGGGTACGGCAGACCGGCGTTCTCGAGGAACTCGACGGTGCGGAGCTTGTCGCGGCCGATCGCGACCACCTCGGGTGGATTCGCGAACACGGAAGCGCCGAGCTGATGCTCCAGCTCGGCGCGTTGGCTGGAGAAGCAGTCCAGCTCAGCGTGTGAACAGACGTAGATCGCTTCGAAGCCCTCGCGGTTGTGTATCTCTTCGAGGCGCTCGAAGAAACCCGGTGCCCCGGAGCGTGGCACCGTGTAGTAAGCATCGGCGAAGGAGAACCCCGCCGAGAGCGGCTCCATGTCAACCCCGACGATGCGAAAAACCTGCCTGGCGGCGCGCAGCGCTTTGACGATCCCCTGCCCGACGTTCCCGCCGACGGAGGTCACCAGCACGGGGACAGCGCGCATCGCTTCAAATCTCCCAGAGCGCTCTTGACCTGCCGCAACCCCGCCTCGAGCTGGTACCGCGGGCGATATCCCAGCGCGCGACCGGCTTTTGTTATGTCGACCGAGTAGCCCGGCGGGCCCTCCGGCCGATCCGCCGTAAACGTGACTCTCGCGCGGCCCTCCGTGAACACGTCGGACACGGTCCGGGCCAGCTCTGCCATCGAGACCGGCGCGCCGCAGCCGATGTTGTAGATCCCTGCCGCCCCGCGTTGGTGCGCGAGCAGATTGGCGCAGGCGGCGTCGTAGCAGTGGAGGAAATCCTGGGTTCGGCGCCCCTGGCCGTAAACGACGATCTCACCGTCGCCGAGCGCCTGCCGAATCATGATCGGCAGGACGGTGTCGGGATACATGCCCGGCCCGTACAGAGAAGTGTAGCGCAGGCAGGCGACGGACACGTCCGGGAGGTCGGCAGCGCGAAGGAGGTCCTCGCCCGCGAGCTTGGCGGCGGCATACGGGTCATGCGGGGCGGTCACGGACGATTCGGTCAGCGTATCGGTGGTGTGGCCGTAGACCGAAACGCTCGAGCTGTAGATCACCTGGCGGAGGCGCGGCCAGGTTCGGCAGCACTCGACCAGATGAGCGGTCGGCGTGAGATTGTCGCGGGCAAGCTCAGTCCGATGCGTGCCGTCACGATCGCGTTCGATGGCGGCGGCGAGGTGGAACACACGCGTGACGGTGCTGGGTGAGCGTCGCCAGGTCGCCGAATCGCGCAGGTCGCCAGCGATGATCCTGACGCGCCCCAGCCTGGCCAGCCAGGGCGGGGCGGGGCCGTCGCGCACCGTCGCGATGATCTGTGCCTGGCTCCGAGCATGTAAGAGCGGCAGCAGGTGCGAACCGAGCAGCCCCGTCGCCCCCGTCACGAGGAAGACCTCCCGGTGGCTCCCGCTCGAAGCCGCCGCCGGAAACGCGGGTTGGAATCCTTGCGTACCGATCTCAGACTACTCCGGCTGCGTCGGCCGTGGGTTTCACAAAGAACTCCGCGTAGGCGGATTGCCAGTCCATGCACTCCCGGCACATCTCGGGCAACTCATCGAAACGCCCCTCCGCGTGCATCTTGCGGTACTCCCGCAACTGCCCGACCCACAGTTCCTTGATGCTGTGAGTGCTCACGTCGCCACACGGCACGCGGCAGTGCGGGTCAGCCGAGCAGAACGCCACCCGGCCATCGGTGCAGATGTTGATGGTCCGCATCAGCCAGTAGCAGGGCTTGCGCTGCACCTGCTCGTTGGGCTGGAGGTTGGGAGCGTCGATTAGGCCGGCCCAACTGACCCGCGGGCGGATCTTGACGCTCACGCCGCGCTCGGTCCAGAACTCGCGGAAATCCTCGGTCTCGTGCTCATTGATGTCGGAGACGACGTACTGCACGAAGATCTTCTGCTCGGGATGTCCGTGTTGTCGCAACAGGTCGCGGTACGTGAGCACGTTGGCGACCACCGCATCAAAATCGCCGCCCACGCGAATCTGGTCGTAGCTTTCCTTCGTGGCGGCGTCGATACCGACATAGATGGCGTCGAGTCCGGCCTCGATTAGCGGGCGACTGCGCTCCTCGGTCATCAGCACGCCGTTGGTGTTGAGCACGACATCCGTCAGACCCTGGTCCTTGGCGTACCGGATTCGCTCGGGCATGTCCTTCAGCAGAAACGGGTCGCCGTAGAAGATCTGCCAGACGCGCGAAGCGGGGCTCTCGCGGGCGATCTCGTCGATGATCTTCGCATACAGATCCCACTTCATCGCCTCGATCTTACGGTAGTTCTTGATGTTGACGTGATCGCACATCGAGCAGCGCAGGTTGCAGGCGCTGGTGTTGTCGATCAGAACGACGGCGGGAAAATCCGGCGACTCAGTGATCCGGTCGGCCTTGCCCGTGTCGCTCTTGTACGCCATCCGTTGTCCTTTCACCGGCGTCGGCACACTCACCGACCCTTGGCGGTCAGATCGGTGTTGACGATCTCCCAGATTCGGTCGGTCATGTGATTGACCCAGCGGCGAGCGTCGAAGCGTTCCTCGTACCGTTGCCGCAATTGGCACCCGAGCGTCTCCCGCTCGGCCCGGTCCTCGATCAGTTGTGTGAGACGAGCCGCGTAGGCTTCGCTCGTGGGCGGCTTGACGAGGTTCTCCTCGCCGACCCACGTCTGTCCGGCCCGCGCGTACGTCGAGTCGCTCGCCACCATGCAGACGATCGGTCGGCTGGCGGCCATGGCGTCGCCCAGCACGAAACCACCCCCGTCCGGGTACGAGTTCAGATAAATGTCGAACGCTTTCGTGGCCCGGGCGGGCTCGTCCATGTGGCCCAGGAACCGCACGCGTGGCAACGCGCCCGATCCACGGCAGAGATCGTTGCCGAGCGCCGTGTGCTGGGCGCTGAAGTCACCCGGGCCGACCAGCAGCAGCGTCGTCTTCGGATGGCTGCGCATCACGTCGGCGACCGTGCGGCAGAATTCCGCGCTCATGCGCTTCGGCAGATGGTTGCCGACGGTTCCCAATATCACGTGATCGTTGGGAATCTGCAGTTGAGCCCGCGACAGACATACGACATCCTCAACGTGCGACAGATCGGCACCGCTGTTCTTGAAGCCGTAGGGGATGCCCCGCTCGCGGCACATGAACGCCAGCGTCTCCATCGTCTCTTCAAACTCGAAGAACTGATAGTCGAGCGTCGGACAGTGCAGCGGCACGCCAAAGCCGGCGTCGGCCTGCCAGGGGGCCGCCTGCCACGCGGCCATCAGCCATTCGGTCGGCGTGGCCGCGGAGCCGTGAAAGAACGCCACGTCGATCTGCCGCTCGGCCAACTGAGCGTGCAAATCGGCCGCTGCGGTGAGAAACGACTGTCGCGACCGTGGGCGGATCACCGGGATACCGTATTCCTGCTCGAAGCGGCGAATGCGCTGGGGGGCGCGGCGATCGCTGGTGTCCGAGGCGAGCACTTGGCCGGAGTGCTGCTGGTGCCGGGAAAGCGATTCCGTGATACAAAGGTAGGTCTGGAAGCGCTCACGGTCGGCGAACTTGAGCATGGTCTCCACGGAGCGCGACGGTGCGTGGCCGCCGTCGACCAGTTGGGCAACCACGTGTGCCATCCGCGGCGGCCCGTTGGCCGGAGAACGGCGCTTCCCGCGCTCGCAAGGTTGCACGCCGGCCGCTCCCTTTGTTTGCTGGGCGACGCGCTCGTACGTGCGAATGACCCGGCGAAGGAACTTGGGATCGTTGACGCCGTTGGATCCGTGCCCGATGTCGGTAACGATAGCGTTTTGCAGATACACCAGCGCCGGAACGTGCGCCTTGTGCTCGGTCAGTCGCTCGGCGGCTCGCAGGCACAGCGCGATCACCGACGGCCACTGCTCGAGGCCGGCGGCCTGCTGGACAGCTTCCTGGAGAACAACCGGGATGCGGAAATCCAAGTCAGTACAGGCGTCGATCAGGAGTGTGGCGGCGGTGGAGCGCGCCTGGCGCACCAGCACGTAGGACAGCAGGCGTTTGGCCTGGCCGCTAACCGCGCGGTCCGCCGAGCGGGTCAGCGGGTTGATCTCGTCGAGCGCGGGGAGCTCCCCGTGCTCAACCCGCCGGGTGAGCGCACTGAGGCAGTCGGCGTCCGAGGCCGCCGACGTCTGCGGCGCGGCCGCGGTGGCGGACGCTTGCGGCATGTGGAGCACTCCCTTGGTTTTCGCACCTCGCGCTATTCAACGTTATCGGATGGGCTGTCTCTGAGGCTTGAAGGGAACGCCCGGGGGCCCCCTAAGACGGCGTGCCCCAGCTTCAGCCGCTGCACGCGGGCTGCCGATAATCCCAATGATCGCAACAGGTTGCGGAAGCTGGACGCCCCAGTAGCGCCGTGCATATGAACCCGAACCTCGCACAACGAGCCATCGAACTGCTGAATCGCCTCTTCGGGCCGCGGAACCGCTACTTCGAGACCATGATGCGCTCCGAGCAGGAGGCGTTTGAATACTCGGTCCGAGCCGGGCAGATCGTCTACGAGCAGTTCGCCGGGTGGAACGACCTCGCCGGCAAAGTGGTGCTGGACTTCGGCTGCGGCGGCGGCGGCAAGACGGTGTATTACGCTACTCAGGGCGCCCGGTGGACAATCGGCGTGGACCGCGAACTGAAGACGCGGCGGGCGGCGAAATATGCCCGCGAACGCGGCCTGGCGGTGGAGTTCATGCCACTGGGACGCTACGGCCGCATCCCGCTGCCGGACAACACCTGCGATGCTGTGATCAACTCATCGGTCCTGGAGCACGTGGAGGATCTGAACGGAGTCTTTCGCGAGCTGCACCGCGTGCTCAAGCCGCAGGGGTTACTGCTGAATCGCTGGCACCCGTACCGCTCGCGTTACGGCGCTCATCTTTGGGCGGCGATCGGGATTCCGTTCGCGCATCTGCTGTTTCGCGAGGCGGATCTGGTCCAGGTTTACTATCGCACGATGGTGAAGCGGTTCGGCCAGGTGCCGCCCGCGGTGGGAAGCGTCACCGCCCAGAGCAATAGCTTCGCCGACCTGACTTACGCCTTGAACCGGCGGTCCGTACGGGAGATGCGTCGGGCGATCGAGGAGGCGGGGTTCGAGATTCAGGTCCGCCGGCACTTCTGGAACACGCGCCAAGTCCACTACACCCGCTACCTGCCGCAGTCCTGGATCGACTACGCCATCGACTACGAGGTGCAGGTCTGCATGAATCGCACCAGGGAGCGCGTGCGCTCCGCCGCGCCGTCACACGAAAGGCTGCTGTCATGGCTGGCGATCGGTGCCCCGGATGAGGAATCGTTGGCCAAGCAACCCGACACCGCCCCGGCCATTTGAGCGTGGCGCGTGGTCCGGGATTCCCGGGGGATGGACGGAACGGTAGGTGTGTCGAAGGAGTGTGACCGCTCTTCGGCATATCTCCGGTTGGGACGGCGACTCGGGCGGCCGTGACGGCGGTCGCCCGGGTTGTCTGTTTCTCAAGGCAACGGCCGCCGCCGAGATCGGCTCATGACCACGAATGCCGGAGACACTTCGTCGACCGATACAGCGCCCAGGCACGCCTGCTGTGCCCCAGCCGGCGATGTGGACGTCCGCCTGTCGCGACCGGCGGAGCGCGACGCAATTCTGCGGTTCATCGAAGAGATGGGGTTCAACCCGCGCGACCCGCGGACGTGGGACGGGCTCGGCATGCTCGCGATGACGGCCTGGGACGGCTCGCGGCTCGTCGGGGCAATTCCGCTTGAGCCGCGCTGGTGGCAACTCGGACCGGGTTGTGTGGTTTCGGCGGTTCACCAAACGACAGTCGGTGTTCTGCCCGAGTATCGGGGCCAGGGAATCGGCTCGCTCATGCAGGACGCGATCTGCGCACACCAGCCGCCGCTGGCCGCGATCGCCACGGTCTTCCGCGAGGACGAGACCTCGCCGGCCTACCGGTGGTATCTACGCAACGGCTTTGAGCCGGCGACGCGCGTGTCGGCGTGGCTGTTAGACAAGCCGGGACATACCAGTTCATCCGCCCAGACGGAGGTTTTTGACCCGAGCGATCCGGCAATCAACTGGACTGCAATCGACGAGCTGTGGCGATCGGCGCGTGCGGATCGCCATGGTGGGTTCGTCTGTCGAGAGCGCCGCTCGCTGAGACAGTGGCTGGGCGTGCATCCATACCGGAATCGGTACTGCTTCAAGTTCCTCCTGTTGCATGACGCGGGCGATCTCGTTGCGTACGCCATCCTGGGGATCGGTAAACTGCATAGCAAGACCACGCGCGTTGAGATCATGGAGCACGCGACGCGCGAAGGATCAGAGAACCTCATGGGCGAGCTTTGCCGAGCGACTGTAGCCTTCGCGACACAACACGGATACCGGCCGGTGCGCTGGGCGCTGGCGGCCAGCGACCCGGACGCGATCATCGCACGCCGACACGGCTTTGAGCGCAACTGGGAATTCGATCTACTCTGGAGACCGCTGCCGTCGTGCGAGGCGACGCTGCCCGACGCGACGGAGCGCACACGTCTTTGGCGATACCACAGTCTGGACTACGCCTGATTGATCGCGAGCGAAGTGTGGCACGACCGCCCTCGGCCGTGCACGCTGCCTGCGCCCGGCCGAGGGCTACTGGGCCACACCTGGGGCCCATGCTGGGAACCGCGGGCTTCAGCCCACGCGGTAGGGCGCACAAGAACGGACGGCCAGGGTCTCCCGGCCGTCCGCTGAGTTGCCGAATGCGGCTGAGTGGATTCGAACCACCACGACCTTTCGATCACTGGCACCTGAAGCCAGCGCGTCTGCCAATTCCGCCACAGCCGCTCTGCTGCCGGCCCGGGTCGTTGCCAAACCGACGATTCCCCTGCATGATAGGCCATCGTGCGGCTGAATCAAGATACTTGTGGGCCGCAGCTGTCGAGGGGCCGTGACAGGTTTGGTGGTCTAGTCTGTCATTCCGACCGCCCCCAGGAGGGGGCGCGGAGGAATCCGGTCCGAATGCTGTACCCGGCCGGATCCCTCCGCGCGTCCTGCCGGACGCGGTCGGAATGACACCCGATGCCCGTAAGCGGTGCCGGCCGAAGGAGTAAACGTAAACCATGTCTCAGGGATCGCACAGTGGGTCGCTGTTTCGACCGCCGCGACCAACGGGCCGCCGAGTCGTGGTCACCGGGCAGGTTGGCGTGGACAAAAAGCCGTTCCTCGACAAGGTTGCCAAGCTCGCGGAATCACGCGGGCACCACGTGCACGTCTACCACATCGGCGATTTGATGTACGCCGAGGCCCCCGACGTCCGTCCCGGGAAGATCCTCGACCTCCCACTGGCCCGGCTGCACGCCCTGCGCCGGTCGGTATTCAAGGACATCCTCACGGACGTGGACAACCACGAGACCGTGATCTGCAACACCCATGCCTCGTTCCGCTGGAAGCACGGGCTGTTCCCGGCCTTCGACCACGATCAGATGTCCGCCCTCGACGCCGACCTGTACATCACGCTGGTCGATAACCTGGACGTGGTCCACGAGGGCCTGATGCGCGACCACGACGTGCCGCACTCGCTCAAGGACGTGATGGTCTGGCGGGAAGAGGAGATCCTGGCGACGGAGATTCTGGCCCACTCGCTCAGCGGGCACGGCAGCTTCTATGTCCTCAGCCGCGGGATCGAGGACAACACGCTGGAGTCGCTGTATCGGCTGATCTTCCAGCCGGAGACCAAGCGCGTATATCCGTCGTTCCCGATGACGCACGTGATGGACCTGCCGGACACGCAGGCCGAGATCGACGCCTTCCGGGCGCAGATCACCGAGCACTTCATCACGTTCGACCCGGGCGACCTGGACGAGAAGCGCCTGCTGTTCTACGCGGGCGAGGCGATCAAGCGCGGCGAGTCGAAGATCACGGTGGAGGTGAACGGGCGGCAAGTGGAATTCGACGTCAACGAGGTTACCAGCGTGGCCCGTGACATCGACGCCCAGATCTACGCCCGCGACTTCAAGATGATCGACCAGTCTGACATGATCATCAGCTTCATCCCCGAGCTGCCCACCGGCAAGCCCGGCCTCTCCTCCGGCGTCGAACGCGAGCTCCAACACGCCTACGAGACCACCAAGGAGGTCTACCTCGTCTGGAAGCCCAAGGCCGAGCCATCGCCGTTCATCACCGAGACGGCGACCAAGATGTTCGTCTCGACGCAGGAGGCGCTCGATTACTTCCAGTCGCGCGGGTACATCAAGGAAGTGCAGAAGCCGCTCTTCCACCCGGGCGGCAAAGCGCGGCAGCGCGGCCGGTTTGGGTAGACCTGCCGAGTTGGGTGCCACGGGCAGCTTGCCTGGCCGTGCAGCCTCGTCTTCGGGCACTGGCGGACAAGCCGCCTGTGCGACCCGACGGCAACGCGACCGGCTTGGGTGACAGGTTGAGATCGAATGGGACCGGGCCTGATGGCGGTACGAGTTGGCCCGACAATCCAGAGGAGCGGTAATGAAAGTCCTGGCACTACTCGGCAGTCCGCGGCCCGAGGGCAACACGCGGGCGGTCCTCGATTCCGTCCTGGAAGGTGCCCGGCAAGCCGGCGCCAAAACCGAGCTGATCGAGCTCTCGACGCTCAAGGACCTCTCCGGCTGCGTCGAGTGCTTCGTCTGCCAGCAGACGCCTGACGCGCCCGGCTGCGCCGTCGACGACGACATGCAGGAAGTTCTGGCGAAAGCGTTGACCGCTGACGTGCTCGTGCTCGCTACGCCGGTCTTCTGCTGGTCGATGTCGTGGCTGCTCAAGGCGGCGGTGGATCGGTTCTACTGCATGTTCAAGTTCGGCGACGAGGAGGCCCGCTGCCTGCTGGAAGGCCGCGGCCTGGCGGGAGTGATCACCGCCGGCGGCGGCGAGGACGACGGCGCCGACGGCGTAACCGAGAGCTTCCGCCGACTGGCCCAATTCAGCAAGTGCCACTGGCTGGGCACGTTCATCGCCGCCAACGCCACCACGCCCGAAGAGCTGCGTGCCGATCAGGACTTGCTTCATCAGGCGCGCGAGTTCGGCCAGAGTCTCGTTTCACAGTAGAGGGACACCGGAGCGTCGGTAAAGCCGAGCCGGCGCGTTCGCACGCCGGTCAACCGGGCCGAGGATGGCCCGGCTCTGGCGGCTACCGTACAGAAGTCAATCCGACTGCGCCTGATACGCCAGCGGCTCACACAGCGCCCGCAGGTTATCCATCGGCGTGCCAGACGGGATTTCGCAGCCGGCGTTGATCATGTAGGGGTTCCCGACCGTCTCATATGTCCTGGCGATCGTATCCCTGATGGCGGCGGGTGTGCCGCTGTGGACGCCGCTCACAGGATCGATGTTGCCGCTGATGGCGACCTTGTTTCCGACGTGTTCGCGCACGGCTGACATGTCGACCATGTGGTCAACGTCGATAATGTCGATGTCGAGATCGGCGATCCCGGGCAGCAGGTGCGTTATGTCGCCGCAGATGTGTAGCCTGACGAACACGCCCATGTCCTTGATGGCTCTCACCAGCCGCTGCTCTCTGGGCTGAATCAGTTTTTCGTACGCGAACGGCGAGATCTGGCTGGCGATCGCGTCGCCGATGCCGATCGTATCGGCGCCGGCGTCGACCTGCGCCCGGGCGAACTCGATCCCGACCTCCAGACACAGGTCCATGAGCTCGGCCAGAAATGGCGGGTCCTTGATCGTGTCGATCAAAAACGCCGTCGTGTCACGCAGTGTGGCGGCTTCGGCGGCCGGTCCTTCGACCCATCCCAGAATCGAGTACTCGTCGCCGCAGCGCTGTTTGTAGGCGCGGACGCCGTTGACGCGGTCGAGCATGCGTTCCGACTTGAGCGGATCGGGCCGTAGCAGCGCCGACAGGTCCTTGCGGTCCGCCAGCGGATGCGTGCTGCGCGGGACGCCGTCCGGAACGTACTCGATCTGGCTGCCGAAACCCTGTGTTTCGCGGTAGGGATCCGAGATGGTGCTGACCTGGTCGATGCCGAAGTCCCGCGCGCATTGGATATTCGCCTGAACCATCACGCGGTGGTCCGACGCGAACCGCCCGTAATTGGACCCGATGTGCTCGGCGGCGTACTGCATCAGGATCGGGATCCGGGGCAGAAAGTCCACGCGGTTCCCGTTGAGCACGCCCAGATAACGTTCGAGACTGTTCATCTTTCGCGCCCTAATGGCCGCGCCTACAGCGTCCAA
>CAZDTB010000066.1:0-14829 GCA_964508075.1 uncultured Planctomycetales bacterium | reverse complement strand
GCCGAGGATGATGGTCGAGAAAAACGGTGCGTCGACCGCACCGACGTTCACCACCCAGTAGAAAACCCCCCAGCCCAGGGATGAGTTCTCCTTCGTGAGGTTCTGGGCGAGCGAGCCTTGCAGCGCCGGTTTGAAGAAGGCGGTCCCCGTCGCCAACACGAGAATGCCGGCGAAGAAGCCGTAGTAGTCGTGGAAATTCGCCATCATGATGTAGCCGACGACGTTGGCCAAGATCGCGAAGAACAACACGCGCTTGTAGCCGTAGCGGTCGGCGATGCCGCCGGTGACAATCGGCAGGAAGGACTGGAAGAGCGCCCACCACATGTAGATCCAGCCCTTGTGGAGAGCGCTCAGGTGCAGCCCGCCCGGCTCGGTGGCCTGCATGATGTACAGCGGCACCACGGCCCGGATGCCGAAATACGCCAGCCGCTCGAACATCTCGATGCTGTTGAGCATCCAGTACGCCCGGCCGAACGCGCGATGGTGGTCATGCATGGCGACCGCTTCGTTCGCGGTCGTCGCGTTGTCAGACATGATCTCTCCCGAAAGCGTTTGGCTCGCTGGCGCCCGCCTGTCGCGAATTCTGGTACATTTCGCGGTAGCTTACCGGATTGACCGCTTTGATGCCAAACGACGGACGGCACCGCACGTGCCGGGTGTTGTGGAGGAAATGAGTATGAAGTCATACCGCAAGGAACTCTGGTTCGAAGTCCCTTCGCGCCGGGGATTTGTGAACATCACATCAGATGTTGAGCAGGCCGTGCGCGAGAGCGGCGTGCGCGAGGGGCTGGTGCTCGTCAACGCGATGCACATCACCGCCAGCGTGTTCATCAACGACAACGAGTCGGGGCTGCACCACGACTACGAGAAGTGGCTCGAACAGCTCGCCCCGCACGAGCCGGTCGCGCAGTACCGCCACAACGACACCGGCGAGGACAACGCCGACGCCCACCTGAAGCGCCAGGTCATGGGCCGCGAGGTGGTCGTCGCGATCACCGACGGCAAGCTCGACTTCGGCCCGTGGGAGCAGATCTTCTACGGCGAGTTCGACGGCCGCCGCCGCAAACGCGCCCTGATCAAGATCATTGGCGAGTAGCGCCCGCCCCCCGGGTGAAAGCGGTCCAGCAGAAGCGCGCGTGCCACGGGCAGCTTGTCTGCCCGTGTCCACTGGCGGGCAAGCCGCCAGTGGCACCCTCGTTCGAGCCGTGAAAGGGCGCTAGTTGCAGTTGTCGCCATATTGGCCCAGCAGCGTGGCCAAGTCGCTGATCCGGATGCAGGAGTCGCCGTCGTCGGTCAGGTCGGCATCCGGGTTGTAGTTCTCATCCCCGGGGCAGCTGCCGTAGGCCCCAAGCATCGTGGCCAGGTCGGCGATCGTGACGCGGCAATCGTCGCTGCCGTCGATGTCGGCGGTGCAGTAGTTTCCGGAATCGCCGGGGTTCGGACAGCCCGGCTCACCCTCGCCGGTCGTTATCTCCAGCCCGAAGTTGGCGATGTAGGGGTATCCGAACACGAACACGTCGACGCCATGAACCTCGAACAGATCGGCGCTGCTGCCGACCGTCGGCGCGTCATAAAGCACCAGCCCGGCCTCGGGGCTGTCCGAGAAGTAAAACTCAATCCAGATGTCCTCGGGCAGCGACAATGGGCTGTCGCTGACGTCGACGGAGAAGACGTGTGCCCCGTCGCCGGGAAGATCGGTGACGGTGTACGACCCCAGCAGCGTCGAGCCCGGATCCCCGCCCGGAAAGTCCGAGTTGTTCGGATCGTTCTCGTAGAACAGCACGTCGACCTGGCTCAACGCCGTCCCGCCCGCCGGGTCGTAGTAGGCAAACGTGAACCCGTCCATCCAGCCGCCGGCGGTCAGATGTAGATCGTCGCCGTACGCAACCCCGGCTTCCGACTGCGGCAGGTAGAACTCGTTGGGGTCGGTGGACTGATCGAGGTTCGAGTACACGACGGTGCTGCCCCGGCCGTGGACCTCACCCCAATAGTGGAACGTCACGTTGCCAATCGGCCGGGGCATCGGCGGCCAGGCCAACGCGGCCGAGCAAACACACAGTCCGGCCAACAGCAAAAACGCAGTTCTCATAACCCGCTCCTTGGCAAGACGCCTGATTTCGCGAAATTATCGCCCCCGCGCGCGAGCCCGCACCGCATGAACCAGCCCGGCCACTTCCGGCACGCCCCCTGCACGCGGGCGGCAACGCTCTCCGCCGCATCCCTAACTGACTATAGCACAGCCACTGCGCCGCCGGCAACCGTTTTTGCAGCAGCTGTCCTCGACGAACGTCGCCGCTTTGATGGTTTTCGGACCTCGCGGTCCCCACATCGAAAGACACTCACCTGACGCCAATGTCTCGCAGCATCCGAGCGTGCGCTTCCGGACTGCCCGCCAACACCGGGATTTCCTCGCCGGCGTAACGCGATATGTCCAGCGGGAAGACCGGCTTGCCGGCCGGCGACGTCGCCACGCCGCCCGCCTCGCTGACCAGCAGGCACCCGGCGGCGATGTCCCACAGCCTGGTGTTACCCATGACCGCTGCGTCCAGCTGGCCGACCGCCGTCAAGGCCAGGTGCAGCGCCGCCGAGCCAAAGTTGCGGACGACGTGCTCTTCAACCGCGCGGAGCACAAGCTGCCGGGTGGCCTCCCGGCGGGCGCTGGGGATTCCCACGAAAAGTTTGCGGTCGGGATCGCGTGGGATCGCGGCGCGGCGTTCTGCCAGCACGACTTGGGCACCATCAAGAAAAGCCCCGCCACCGCGGGCGGCTGAATACATCACGCCATGCACCGGGTCATAGATGGCACCGGCAACGGGTTCCCCACCGATCATCGCCGCCACTGAGCAGGTAAACAGCGGCAGGTCGCGAATGTAATTCCGCGTTCCATCGATCGGGTCGATGACCCAACAGATCGATTGACGATTGGAGATTGACGATTGGAGATTGGAGGCCGGGGATTGCGGGCTTGGGGTGAGGGATTCCTCGGCGATGAAGGTGTCTTGGGGACGTTGGGCGCGGATGTGTGCCACGATTGCCCGCTGGACGGCGAGGTCGACCTCGGTGACCTCGCTGCGATCGTCTTTGAGTGTGACCTGCTGGCGCTGGCCGAACGAGTCTCGTGCCAGATTGCCGCCGAGGCGGGCGGCGGATTCGGCCAGCTCACGCAATTCTTCCTGGGCGGCGGGCTCAACCGGGGCCGGATTGTGCGAACTCATCACCGCTTTCTCGGCTTGCGCTGATTCTTTTCCCGCTTCTTTTCGTCTGCCCCCAGTGTATCCGCCTTCTTCTGCAACTCCTCGGCCTGCGTAGCCAGGCGCTTGAGCAGTCGGCCCATCGGTCCGGTCTTCTTCTGCTGCGGTGGCTGTGGGCCCTGCTCTTCCTGCCGTTCCTTCTCCCGCTTGATCTGCTTGCGGATCCGCAGCGACTCGAAGATGCCGAAGACGTTGGTCGACATCCAGTACAGGTTCAAGCCCGACGGCATGTAGTAGAACATCAGCGGGAAGATGATGCTCATCATGTACATCATCATTCGCTGCTGCCGGGCTTGATCCTCCGGCGACATGCCCGACGATTTATGGTGGGGCTTTTTCTCCGCCGCCGCCTTTGCGGCCGCCGCCCTCTTCGCTTCCATCCCCGGCTTGGGCATGTACTTCTGCTGGAGCCACATGCTCACGCCCATCAGAACCGGGAGCAGATTGATCGCGGGCACGTTCGTGAACATGCGGCCGATCAGCGGGAGCAAGCCCAGGATCGGGATCGTGATCGGCTGGTTGAATCGGAAGAATTCGTCGGGGGCCGACAGGTCGGTGATCCACCAGGGGTCGAAGCCGGCATGCCGCAGGTGCACGTCGGTGTTCAGCGCGGTCCACAAGGCGATCAGGATCGGCATCTGAATCAGCATCGGGAGCATGCCGACGAAGCTGGCCATCGGGTTGACGCCTTCCTCGCTGTAGAGCTTCATCGTCTCCTGGTTGACCTTGACCTTGTCGTTCGGGTATTTCTCCTTGATGGCGTCCAGCTTGGGTTTCAGGCGGGCCTGGGCATCCTGCATGCGGTACATCGATTTCTGCTGGAAAACCGCGAGCGGGTGCATCAGCGCGCGAATGATCAGCACCAGCACGATGATCGCCACCCCGTAGTTCCGCACCAGCGTCTGGATCCCTTCCAGCAGCCCGGTCATGAAGCTGGTCAGCCAGGAGAACGTGCAGCAGCAGCGCTGGTCGGCATCGCGGGCGGCCACGTAGCCGATCTGCGTGCGGTCCGCGTAGGCGGGATTCGCGTTCTCCAGGTCTTCTTCGTTCTTCGTGCCCGCGTAAATCTCGAACGCGAATTCGGTCGACGACCCCGCCGCCAGGGTTTCCGGACGCGTGAAGATTCTGGCCAGATAATCACCCGGGTCCGGGTCCACCGCACCCGCGAGCACCAGACCTCCGACAGCTTGTTGGATGTAGTCGGCGGCGGCCGTTCCGGGGCGCGGCAGCGGGCGGGTGAAAACCGCGAAGTACTTGTTTGCCAGCGCGGTCCAGAGGAACTGTTTCTCCGAAGAACCCAGCGTCGGTCCGGCTTGCAGGTCTTTACGCGAGTATGCTTTCGGGTCGACGCGCTGCTCGTCCCACCGGACACCAATCAGCTTCCGCATGTCGTACTGGCGGTTCTCCTTGGTCACCCCCACCGGGCCGTCCTGTTCGAGTCTCAGTTCGACCGGCGTAGAACCGAGGTTCTCGAACTTCAGCCCCAATTGCATCAAAGAGGTTTTGGGTTCGAGTGCGTACGTCTTGGTGATCCGCAGGCGGTCGTCGCTGCCGTCGGCCCCGCGTGAAGTCGTGGTGAAGACGGCCTTGTGACTGTTTCTCTCGGCTACTTCCCAGAGGAGACTGTCCAGCGGCCAGGCCTGCTCGCCCAGCCAGATCTGCCGAGTGATGTAAGAGCCGTGCGCGTGCCCGGTCGTGGGATCCGCGACCGGCTTGACCAGCACGTATGGCTCCTCCGTGTTCTCGTCCAGACGATGGACGTACTTGCCATCCTTCTGCTCGGCGAGCAGGACACGGTCAACCGCGGCTCCACGCGAGGTCAACTCGACCAGGAGCTTGTCGCCCGGCCCGCCGCCCAGCGCGAACCGCTCAAGTTCCCCGGCAGCGGTAAAGCAGAGCTCGACGCCGGGACCGGCTTGCGTCGTCGCCGGGGCGTCGCTCGCGGCAGAAGGCTGGTCCGCCGTCGTGACGGGGGGAGCGCCGGCCGCAGTGGGGCGCGTGGCGGCCGGATGCGGAGGTTCGGTCGGCATCTCCGGAGGCGGCACCAGCCGGTCGTAGACGGCCCGGTAGACCACGAAGACCGCCAGCCCGATCACCAGGGCCGAAAACAGACGACGCGTTTCCATGCTACCTCACTGCCCCGTTAATCATTCGTGGAGCCGGTCCCGCCGCATCGACGACGCCAAAGCGACCCGCCGTGATGGAATGCGGAATTGTAGACGTTCGCGCAGTTTCTGCAACGTTCAGATCGGTGCGGCGATCTCGGGCCGGCGAGCCCGCCAAGGTGACCCTCACGCTTCGCGCACAGTTAGGCGCGTTCCGCTGGCCAACGTCTTCCAATGTTCGCGCGGATTTCTAATCATTGCTCGGAACCGGGCCCGCCAGAAGCTCGAGGTCGTCGAGCGGCGAGGTGTCGCCCGAGCAGACCAGCTCACAGTCGGCCCGCAACTGCTGCAGGCGTGGCTCGATGAACCGCCGGGCCACGTGCCGCTTGCGCTCGATCTGCGCGGCTTGTCCGAGCAACAGATGCCCGATGATGATCGTCGCGGCCGAGTCAACCAACCGCCGGCCGGAGAGGTCCATGTACTCGTTGCCACGCTCCTTGACGCACGCGATCGCCTTGAGCAGCGTGTTCTTGGCGTCCATCAGCTTGAGCTTCAGATCGCTGACACGCTCGTCGGAGTACTTGAGCTCCTCCTTGTCGGTCACCCACTTCTCGAAGGTCCCGCAGCATACCCCGCGCACCGCCGCGACCACCTGCAACTGGCTGGTCCCCTCGTAGATCGTCGTGATCCGCGCGTCGCGCAGATACCGCTCGGCGGGATAGTCGCGCATGTAGCCCGAGCCGCCCAGCACCTGCAGCGCAGTGTCCGCCACGTAGACGCACATCTCGGAGGCGTAGTACTTGCTCATTGGCGTGAGCATGCCGTTGGCGCGCTTGACCGAGCGGACCAGGTTCTTGCGCTGCTTGAGCTCGACCTTGTCGGTCACCGCGCCGGAGTCCAGCATGCGCAGGTTGTTGTTCTCCACGTCGCAGATCCGGCAGGTCTCGTAGGTCAGCGCGCGGGCCGCCTCGATCGCGATCTTCATGTCGGTCAACATCTCGGCGACCGCCGGCAGCCGCTCGATCGGCCCGCCGAACTGCTTGCGCGTGTGCGCGTAGCTGCGCGCCAGGCGATAGGCGGCCTCCGCGATACCGAGTGCCTGGGAGGCGATGCCGACGCGGGCTCCGTTCATCAACGCCATCACGTACGTGATCAGCCCGCGCTGGCGTTCGCCGATCAGCTCAGCCGGCGCGTCGTCGTAGACCAGCTCGCAGGTCGGCGAGCCGTGAATGCCCAGCTTGTCCTCCAGGTGCCGCACCTTGATGCGTTCATTCCGCTCGGACAGAAACAGGCTCAGCCCGCGACCGTCGCTGATCTTGGGTTCGCTGCGGGCCAGCGTCAGCAGAATCTCGCCGCACCCGTTGGTGATGAAGCGCTTCACCCCGCGCAGGCGCCAGTTGCCCTCCTCATCCTGAAACGCCCGCAGGCGCACGGCTTGCAGGTCGCTGCCGGCGTCGGGTTCGGTCAGCACCATCGCCCCGGTCAGCTCGCCGCTGGCAAACCGCGGCAGATACTCGTCTTTGATCTCTTCGGTGGCAAACGCATTGATCGTCTCGGCAATGCCCTGGAGCCCGAAGATGTTCATCAGCGACGCGTCGGCCCGGCTGACGATCTCGGTCGCCATCGAGTAGACCAGGTTCGGGCAGTTCAGCCCACCATACTTCCGCGGCAGCGTGAAGCCCATCATGTCGGCCTGGGCCAGCCGCAGCAGGTTGTCCTTTACATGCGGGTGTAGCGTGACCGTGCCGTTATCGTTGAGCTGGTGCCCCTCGCGGTCGATCTGCTCGGCCCGCGGCGCGATCGTGTTGCCCGCCAGGTCGCCGACGATGTCCAGAATTCGCCGATAGTTGTCGAGCGCGTCCGCCGCGTCGGTCGGGGCGTAATCGACGCCGTTGGCGGCATCGGCGAAGTCGTCCTCCTGAATCCGCGCCACCTCCGCCAGGTCGAGGTGGTTGAACAGGAACTGAATATCGTCGTCATCGGTGAAGAAGTTCGGCACGGGTGTCTCCAACCTCCCCTCCCTAACCAGGGAGGGGGACGGGGGAGGGTTGCGTTAGGGTCCCAGGCCAGTCTCGCAGGCGATCCGAAACAGTACGTCCTCAAGGTCCTGAAGCACCTCATCGTTCGTGAAGCGGATGACGCGTATTCCAAGCGATTCCAGATGGCGCGTGCGATCGCGGTCGCGCTGCTCGCAGTCCTCATGGCTCACGCCATCGACCTCAATCGCCAGCTTCGTCTGCGCGCAGTGGAAATCGACAACAAACGGGCCGATCGGATGCTGGCGCCGAAATCGAACGCCGCCGAGCTGCCCAGCCCGCAGGCGGCCCCAGATCAGGCGCTTGGGGAACGTCGCCTCTTTGCGAAGGCGTCGAGCGCGGGTAGTCATCAACGGTGCGATGCGATGTCGGCGCTGTCGCGGTACCTCTGTCATATCACCCTCCCCCAACCCCTCCCTCGGAGGGAGGGGGGCAGTTGCGTCGTCGCTCTCGCTACGCGCGTTCCTTGATGGCCTTGATCATCATCGGGATGACCTGATGTAGGTCACCCACGATGCCGTAATGCGCGACCGCTAAGATCGGCGCCTCCGGGTCGTCGTTGATCGCCACGATCTTGGCCGACTTCTCCATGCCCGCCCGGTGTTGCACGGTCCCGCTGATCCCGGCGGCGATGTACAGGGCCGGGCGCACGGTCGTACCGGTCTGCCCGACCTGGTGCGCCTTGTCGATGTGCCCGCTGTCCACCGCGGCCCGTGAAGCGCCGACGGCGCCACCCATTGCCGCGGCCAGCTCGTAAATGATCCGGAAGCCCTGCTTGCTGCCGACGCCCCCGCCGCCGGCCGCGATTGTCCGGGCCCCCTTGAGATTGACCGTGCGCGGCTCGCGGTGGCGCTCGACGAGCTTGACCGCGAAGTCCTCCTCGTGAAACTCGACCTTTTCCTCGAGCACTTCGCCGCTGCGCTTTGGATCAGGATCGAGCAGGGCCATGACACCCTCGCGCACAGTGGCCATCTGCGGCCAGCGCCGCGGATTGACGATCGTCGCGATGATGTTGCCGCCGAATGCCGGGCGAATCTGTAGCAGCAGGTTCTTGTGGGTCACACCGGCCAGCGGGTCCTCCACATCGGCGATGTCGAGGTCGGTACAGTCCGCCGTCAGCCCGGCCTTGAGTGCCGAGGCCACGCGCGGAGCCAGATCGCGCCCGATCGCCGAGGCACCGTAGATCACGATCTGCGGCTTGTACTTCTCGACCAGGCTGCAAATCACGCGGGCATAGGGCTGCGTCTGGTAATGCTCCAGCCGTTGGTCCTCGACGAGATACACGTTGTCGGCCCCGTGCGCGATCAGCTTCTTGGCCAAGCCGCGCACGTTTTTGCCGGGCAGCATTGCCCCCATCTTTACGCCGACGTGGTCGGCCAACTTACGCGCCTTGCCGCATAGTTCCAGCGCGATATCGCTGAGCTCGCCGTCCTCCTGCTCGGCAAAAACCCAGACTTCACCTTTGCGATTGACCTCGATCATCAAGTACTCCGCAACGCTATCCCAGCGTGTGGTCAACAATCAGTTCGTGAACCAGGCGCCGGATACCCTCTTCGCTCGCCGGGATCTCCGTATACCCCTCCTTCGTCAGCACGATGGCCTGGATCCGATGCACCTTGGTCGGCGAACCGTTCAAGCCGCACCACGACAGGTCGGCGTCGATGTCATCGAGGTTCCACGTGTCGATCATCAAGCCGCGCGATCGTAGCGTCTCCGCCCGTCGCTCGATCTCAGCCTCCCGCTCATCGTTGCCGGCCTTGGGCAGATCGGCCCGGACTTCCTCCGCCAATTCGAGCCGCGTCCGGGCCCGCTTGTATTTCATGGCTCGCTTGGCCGCGCGTGGACGCGGTTCGTTCGCCGCGTCCAGCACCGTCACGAGCACCGGCGTCTTCACTTCGACGACTTCCCAGCCATTGCCGACGTTCCGCCGCAACCGGGCGACGCCGCCCGCCAGCGATTCGATCCGTTCCAGATACGTCACCTGCGGGATACCGAGCTTCTCGGCGGTTTGCGGCCCGACCTGGGCGGTGTCACCGTCGATCGCCTGCCGACCGCAGAAAATCAGGTCGTATTTCCCCAGCGTGCGAATCGCCCGGCTGATGATGTAGCTCGTGGCGAGCGTGTCGCTGGCGGCCGCCCGCTTGTCGGTCAGCAGAATCGCACGGTCCGCCCCGCGATACAGCGCCTCGCGCAGCACGTCCCCCGCCTTCGGCGGGCCCATGCTGATCACCGTCACGCTGCCGCCGTACTCCTCGCGCACCGACAGCGCGACTTCCAGCGCGTGCAGATCCTCGGGGTTGAAGATCGCCGGCAGTGCTGCCCGGTTCACCGTTCCCTCGGACGTCATCGCATCGGCCGTCACGTGAGCGGTATCGGGCACCTGCTTGACGCATACAACGCAATCGTACGCCACGCTTCGTCTCCAGAGACCTTCCAGTCGCCTGAATCCCGGAGCATACCGTAGCGTTCGACCCTGACAGCGTCAAGCAAACGCCCAGTCCTTCAGCCCGCTGCCGAGCGTCGTAATAGAATCCTGGAAAGTCGATTGGCGCGGCTTTCATAGTTCCTCCGCGCCCCCTTGCGGGGGCGGTCGGAATGACAGACCGGGCCGCCACGTCTCTCATGCATCCACAAGAAGCAGTCCTTCCGCAAGCTCATCTTGCGTCGGGCGCGACCGGGCTGGTATCGTGCTGTCTCTGGAAACGGGGAAGTCCGGTGTCGCGTCGTTGCCAAATCCGTTCGCCCCATCCTCGCGTGGCCGCGACGTTCGCGCTCATTCCACTCATCGTGGGACTGGAAATCCTCATGGCTGTCTTGGGTGACTTCCTCGAAAGTCACTTTAACAGCGTCGTGGCATTCCTCCCCGCCGGGCTGTTTCCAGGTTTAATGCTCTACCTGGGTTGCCTGCTCATTTGGCGGCCAGCGGTCGACTGGACACCGAGACGGCGCCTGGGACTGTTGGGAATCTCATTAGCGTTTGCACTGCTCCTGCTGCTGGCCGCCGGTTTGCCCCCGTTTTTGCGATGGGGACGCGGATCATCACTTATCGCGCTGCTATCAACCGGCTTGGTGGGCTCCGGCCTCGCCCTCTGGGCTGCGGCCTGGATCTGCCACGACGTGCCGGAGCCGGCTAAGGTCGCTTGCCCATCCTGCGGCTACGACCTGCGCGGTCAGCGCGAGTGCCGCTGTCCCGAATGCGGTCAAGAGTACACGCTCGGCGAATTGGCCGGCCGTTCCGAAGACTGATTTCAAAATCTCCGGCTGCACTTCGTTCCCAAAACCACGTGAGCGCTGTATTAGTGATTCCTTCACAAAGGGATTCGCGCAGCAAGGTCCACATGGTGACAAACGCGATCGAGCTGACTGACATCGTCAAGCGCTACGGCAAGTTCACCGCCGTGGACCGTCTCAGCCTCGATGTCGAGACTGGGCAGATCGTGGGGTTTCTCGGCCCGAACGGCGCCGGCAAGACCACCACGATCCGTATGATTATGAGCATCCTCTACCCCGACTCGGGGCAGATCAGCGTGCTCGGACACCCGCGGGCCATCGACGTCAAGGACCGCATCGGGTATCTGCCCGAAGAACGCGGCCTCTACCGCAAGATGACCATCGACCAGACGCTACGCTACTTCGGCAAGCTCAAGGGCCTGCGCGGCCGCGATCTGCGCCGCCGCATCGGCGAGTGCCTCGACAGCGTCGGCTTGAGCGATTGGCGATTCAAGCGCGCCGAAACCCTCTCCAAGGGTATGAGCCAGAAGCTCCAGTTCGTCGCCACGATTCTGCACCGACCCGAGCTGGTCATCCTCGACGAGCCCTTCTCCGGACTCGACCCGCTCAACCTGGACCTGCTCAAGGACCTCGTCGTCGACCTCCGCCGGCAGGGCACCACCGTCATCTTCTCCACCCATCAAATGGAGCAGGCCCAACGGCTCTGTGACCGCCTGGTCCTGATCAACCGTGGCCGCAAGCTGATCGAAGGCACGATGGAGGAAATCCGCTCGCGATTCTCCAGCCGCGTGCTGCTTCTGGAAGGAGAGGGCGATTTCGCCTCGCTGGCGGGCTTCGAGGGGGTGCTCGATTCGCACTTCACATCCGGCCACGCCCGACTCGAGATCGGCGCCGAGAGCAGCCCGGACGTGATCCTTCGCCGCGCGATCGACCTCGCCCGGCTGTCGCGTTTTGAAGTCCAACGGCTCGACCTGCACGAGGTTTTCATCAAGCTGGTCGGCGACGACGAACCCCCGGACTTTTCAGACCAGCCGGCCGCGCCGGGAGGGCTGGAATAATGAGCAAAATCGTCACCGTCGCCGTCCGCGAGTTCATCGAGACCATCAAGACCAAGACGTTCTTCATCACCTCGGTCATCCTGCCGCTGCTGATGCTCGCGCTGATCTTCGGTAGCCGGGGCATCGCCGAGTTGGCGGAAAAAGAGGAGGTGCCGACCAAACACTTCGCCGTCGTCGACCAGACCGACGCGGTCTTCGACGTCTTGCAGCGGTTCGTAGAAGAAGGCAACCAGCGGTATCCGCAGCGCAAGTTCGCCGTGCAGCGCGCCACCGGCGAGGACGCGGTGGTCGAGAGCCTGCGCGAGCGCGCCGCCGCCGGTGACATCTACGCTTACCTGGTCATCCCGCCCGAGGCCGTTGCGCCGGCGGAGTCCGCCGAAGCTCCACCGGCATCGGACCCTGCCCCCGCGTCAGCCGACGCAGCCGCGGACGCAGCTCAATGCGAGTTTGGTCGCAAGGACAGCAATCCGGAGGTCTCCGAGCGCCTGCGTTACCTGCTGAATCAGGCGATCGTCGAGGTTCGCTTCAGCCAGGCCGACCCACCGATCGACCTGGAGCGCGTGCGCAACCTGCAGGAGCCGGTCCGCTTCCGCGACATCGATGTCAAGACGGGACAGGAAACCACCGGCGGCGAGATGATTCGTTTCATGACACCCTTTGCCTTCATGTTCCTGCTCTTCATGGGCACCATGACGATCAGCCAGGGCCTGCTCACCAGCGTGATCGAGGAGAAAAGCTCACGCGTGGTCGAGGTGCTCCTCTCGGCGGTCAGCCCCACCCAACTGATGGCCGGCAAGATCCTCGGCATGGTCTGCGTCGGGGTAATCTTGATGACTATCTGGGGGATCGTCGGCTACGGCGGCGCCCACGCCCGCGGGGTGGGCTATCTGGTCACCCCCTACCGCCTGACCTATGTGGTGCTCTATTTCATCCCCGGGTTCCTGCTGATTTCGGCCTTTCTGGCCGCCGTCGGCGCCGCCTGCAACACGATCAAGGAAGCCCAGAGCCTGGCCGCTCCGCTGACGATCCTGACGATCATCCCGATCATGCTCTGGTGGCTGATCATGCTGAATCCATCGTCGATCCTGAGCATCGTGCTCAGCTACATCCCGCCGATCACGCCCTTCGTCATGATCCTGCGGGTCTGCGCCGACCCGGATATCCCCCTCATCGAGGTGATCGCCACGCTACTGCTCCTGTGGCTCTCGGTGCTGCTCACGATCTGGATGGCCGGCAAGATCTTCCGCGTCGGCGTGCTGATGTACGGCAAGCCCCCCTCGCTGAAGGAACTGCTTCGCTGGCTGCGCTACGATTGACGAAAACTGTCAATCTCTATCAGTGATGGGGCCGCCGCCGCCGTCGTCGTCGCCACCGCTTTCGATGCGTTCAACACGCCGCAGGAACACGTTCTCCACGGGGACGTCTGACATTCCATCTCGCGTTCCGGTTTCCACCTCGGCGATCTCATCCACGACGTCCATCCCGTCGATTACCTCGCCGAAGACGGTGTTCTTATTGCCATCGTCGACGGCGCCAGTGTTGGGGTTATCGTAGTCGAGGTGGAGGTTGTCCATGACGTTGATGAAGAACTGTGATGCGCCCGAATCGGGGCCCCCATCCGGGCTGTAGGCCATGCCGATTGTGCCTCGCACGTTCGACAAGCCGTTGTCGGCCTCGCTAAGGATTGACGGCCGCGTGTCCAACAGTTCCAGGTCTTCATCGTAGCCGCCGCCCTGTATCACGAAGTCCGCGATCACGCGGTGGAAGATCGTCCCGTCATAGAACCCATCGTCCACGTAGCGCAGGAAGTTGCTCACGGTCAGCGGCGCGTTCTCCCGATCTAGCTCGACCGTGATGCTGCCCATGCTCGTGACCAGCCGCACCTGCGGGTACGGGTCGTCCTCGTCCGACTCCTCCTCGACGCTCTCATCGCGTTCGTGGCCCGGGTCGGCTGCCACCGTCACTGCCACCGTGTCGCTGGGCGGATCGTCGAAGATCGTCCCGCCCGACGCCGTCACGTCCACCCGAAACCGCAGCGTCTGTTCGGCGGGCAGCGAGGGGGCCACGAAGCTGGCGTTGGCCGTGTCGGAATTCAGGATCTCAACCAGCCGCCCGTAGGTCTGGAACCAGCGGAAGGTGACACTGGCGGTGTCCACGCCATCTGCCAACCGGGCCGTCAGACCGACGGTTTCCCCCACCTCGGCGGTGGTCGCGGCGGTCGCCTCCGGGGTCATCCTCGCCGGGTCGGGCGGTTCCAGCGGGCAGCCTCCCGAAACCAGCAAAGCCAGCGGAACAGCCACACTCAGCAGGGCCAATCGCATCATCAATCGGAACTCCAACGGTCGGGTCACCAGCCTCGGCAACCAGCCGGCCGGGCCGCACCGACACCTGTCTATCATATCGTCCAGCCAATTCTCTTCTCAAGCTCATTCTCGGCCCCAAAACCCCCAGGTCATCTTTACCCCGGTTGTTGCCGCTCTCCCCATGGCAAGAGCAGCCCTGGCGGTTGGGACGCTGATCGGTCGCGGCCACGCGGGCCGGCCGGCCCGAATATTTCTGCGGCTCGGCCGAATCCCCTCTCAGAACGGATCCGGGGTAGAATGGTTATCGCACCCGCTTGTGCCCGTCGGCGGCGCTGGGCGGTCTCGGAAGATGCTCGCCGTCGCCGATGGCTTGTGTAAGGAGTACAGACATGATCAAGTCCGCTATCGCCGTTGCTGCCGTCGCTCTGGCCGGTTTGTTCGTCTACTTCTACGCCGCCAACTCCGCGGAGGTCAGCCGATCTGACAAGGCCAAACAGGCCGCGATCGAGGTGGGCGACGCGGTCCGTGACAAGGGTGTCGCCGGGCTGGTGGACATGCGTCTGAAGACCAAGTTCGGCCTCGATGCCACCCGCTTTCTCCACGCCTACTATGACCAGGGAAACGTGGTGCTTTACGGGCTGGCGCCCGCCGACGTCGATTTGCAGCGTCTCCACGACGAAGCTGCCAAAGTACCTGGCGTCGCCGCGGTCGAGCTGCTGATCCACACCCGCCCAGACTACATTACCCCGCTCAAGCCGATCATGCCCAGTAACCAGGAACCGCAACCCGAAGGCGAATCGACACCCGGCAGCCCGGAACCCTAGCCCGGATAATTCACCGCAGAG
>CAZDTB010000065.1:8888-14865 GCA_964508075.1 uncultured Planctomycetales bacterium | reverse complement strand
GCCCCCGGGGCTGGCCGGCCGCGGCTTGCCGTACAACGTGGTGATCAGCCACGACGTGCGCAGCAATACCCTCATCGTGATCGGCCGGCAGGACGCGGTGCTGCTGGCGGCGGGGATGGTGACCGAGCTGGATCGGCCCAGTGCCGACCTGAGCCTCAAGCCGTACGTGGTGCAGCTCAGGAACATTCAGGCCACCACGCTCCAGGAGAAGCTGGAGGAGTTGCTCGAGCAACGGTTGGACGCCCTGGGCGGTGACGACAACCTCGCCCGCGACAGCGCGATCATTCAGGCCGACGACCGTTCGAACACGTTGGTCGTGCTCGCGTCGCCGGAGGTCTTCATGATGGTCGAGGATCTCGCGACGCAGCTCGATCGGGCCGAGCCGTACAGCGTGGTCGACAGCGAGTTTCGCCGGTTGACGTACGCCGACGCCGCCAAGCTCGCCGGACTGTTGCAGGAGCTGTTCGACAAGAAGAAGGATGCCGACCAGGACGTCACCGAAGGGGGTCAGAAGAACATCCTCTACGTCTTCGCTGACGCGCGCAGCAACTCGCTGATGCTGACCGGCACGCGCGATTACTTGCTTGAAGCGAACGACCTGATCGACAATCTCGATCAGGCCTTTGACCCGACGGTGCAGTTCGAGCTGCGGACCGTGCGACTGAACAGCGCCGCCAACATCGCGCAGCTCCTGGAGGACATGATCCAGGCCAGCCGGCAGGATATGGATCAGGCGATGCAGGGCACGCCGATCCACGTGGCGGCCGACCCGTACTCGAACAGCCTGCTGCTGGCGGCGTCGGCGGAAGACATGCTGATGCTCGAGCGCTGGATCGACGTGCTCGATCGGCCGTCCGAGCCGGGGCGCATCATCCGGATCATCCCGCTGCGGCGCGGCAGCGCGCAGGAATTGGCCCAGAGTGCGCAGGACCTGTTCGGGGCGCGCGCCAGCGGCGCGGACGAAGACGTGACGGTCACGCATGACGAGACCACCAATTCGGTCATCGCGATCGGTCCGCCGGCCATAGTCAGCGACATCGAGGAGTTCATCGACGAGTACCAGAGCCCCGATAAGGAGTTTGGCAGCGCGGTCGTAAAGATCTTCAAGCTGGAGCAGGCCGACGCCGAAGACGCCGGCGAGTTGCTCCGCAGCATTCTCGAAGGACAGGGTGGCAGCGTCGGCGGCGGCTCGCGCAGTGGCGGCGGCACGGAAGAATTCAACGCAGTCATGCTCTACTTCCAGCGCGAGCATCCGGATATCGGGTTGGAGACGCTCAAGGGCATGCGCAAGGAAATCGTGGTGATCGATGCTCTGCGGACCAACTCGCTGGTGATCACCGCGCCGCCCGAGAGCATGCCGCTGATGGAATCGCTGGTGGTGGCGATCGACGTCCCGCCCGACGCCGCCAAAATCCGCGTCTTCAAGCTGCGCAACTCCGACGCGGAAGAGATGATGACGATGCTGGAAGAGCTGTTCGAGGCCCAACAGGCCGGCGGCGGCGGCGGCGGCGGTGGCGCAGAAGACCAGCAATACGAGCTGTCGCTGGGCGATCTCGCCGCGGGCGGCCGTCAGCACCTGGCCTTCACCGTCGACACGCGCACGAACTCGGTGATCGCGGCCGGCACCAAGGGCTACCTCGATCTGGTGGACGAGCTGATCCTGAAGCTCGACAGCGAGCCGATCGAGATCCGCAAGGCCTTCGTCTACGAGCCGGGAAACAACACGGCCGTGGCGATTCAGCAGGCGATCAGCGAGTTCAACGACGCCGAGCAACAGGTGTTCGACGAACTCGAGGAAGAGATGTCGGTCTCGGAGCGTATGCGGCGACAGATCGTCGCCGTCTCCAACGAGGACACCAATCGGATCATTTTCGGCTACGATCCGCGCCGTGAGACCGAGGTGCTCGATCTGGTCCGCGACCTCGATCAGCCCCCGCCGCAGGTCATGATCCAGGTCCTGATCGTCGAGGTGACGATGGACAACTCGCTCGAGCTGGGCGTCGAGTTCGCCTTCCAGGACCTCCAATACACCAAGGCCGGGGCGACCGACACGACCAGCTTCGACTTCGTTGGCGGCACCGACATCGGCGCCGCGGGAACCGGGCTGGGCGGCTTCACGTTCACCATCACCGGCGCGGACTTCAACTTCCTGATCCGCACGCTCCAGAACGAAGGCAGCCTGAACGTGCTTTCCCGCCCGCAGATCGTGGCGATGGACAACCAGGAGGCCCACATCAAGATCACCAACGACGTACCTTATCCGGCCGGGTCAACCGTCACCGCGACGGGAATCATCCAGACTACCGTCAACCGCCGAGAGGTCGGCATCGAGCTGACCGTCACGCCGCACATCAACCCCGACGGGTTCGTGCGGATGGAGATCCTCCAGACGGTGTCCGACATCACCGGCTCGACGGTCGACCTCGGGCAGGGTGTCACGTCGCCGATCTTCCTCGATCGCGAGGCGGAAACGACGGTGACGGTGAAGGACAACGAGACCGTGGTGCTGGGCGGGCTGATCACGACGCGCGACGAGATCCGCGAGCAGAAGGTGCCGATCCTGGGCGATATACCGTGGCTCGGCTGGCTGGCCAGAAACGAGACCACGACCTCGTCACGCACCGAGTTGCTCGTGATTCTTACGCCGCGCGTCGTTCGCACGCTCGATGATTATCGCGAGCTGTCGCTCCAGGAGCGTGACCGCACCGGCTACGTTCCCGACGAGGTCCTGACGAGCGAACTGATGAACGACCTGCGGGTCTCGCCGGAGGACCTCGCGCCGGCCGAGGGTGAGGGCCTGCTCGGGCCCTTCCCGGAGACGCCCACGGACGAGGGGGCGGACGCGCAGGACCGGGAGGTCTATGGTCCGCAGCGGGCTTCGTCCTCCTCCGATCAAGGCGGTGAGGAGCAGGATGACGGCGATCCCGATTCCTATGACGTCCCGATTTCCTGGGCGGGGTCGGTCTCGCGGTGGGCTGATCGAGCGGCGAAGCAACGCAGGTGATTCGGCCCATGACTGGAAGGCGGTCTCTAGGTAGATTCGGCGTCGTCGGGGTGCTATCCATCTCATACTGCCTCGGTTGCGCGGCGCCGAGGCCGGAGGCGCCCAAGTCGATGTGGCGCAGCCCGCAGGATCAGGGGAAGCGGCGCGCGGAGAGCGAGATTGACCCCACCAAGGTTGAAACCCGGGACGACATCTTTCAGATTGTCCAGTTCTGGCCCCAGATGCCTTGGCTGCAACACACCGATCGGATCGTTGGCTTCAAGGTGACCGTCTACTTTCGCTCCGGCGAGACCCGTTTGGGCGCGTTTGTCCCGGGCACCATCTTCGCCTGGGTCTACGAGCTGGAGCCGGACGCGCATGGTCGTCGCGAGCGCAAACTCGCCCATATGTGGGAGTTTGACCAGGCCGAAGCCCTCGGGTATCGCGTCAGAAAGCGCTCGATCCAGGGGTATTACTACGGGTTCCCGCTGCGTTGGGACGACGAGTTGAGGCTGGAAGGAAAGCTGATCGAGATCCAGTTGGGGTATGAGCGGCGCAACAAGCAGCTCGTGCTGAGCGAACACCGACAGTTCCGCGTGCCGGTTCCCGCTGGATACGTTCCGCCGGATGAAGAGACGGAGCCGTGATGGCCTGGGGCGCTTTCGTTATCGCGCTGTTGCTGGCCTACCTCGTGCAGACCGGGGTGGCGGGTTTGCTCGCCGTCCCGCACTTCGATGCGTTTCTGGTGCTGGCGCTGCTGTGTGGGTTGCTGGCGCCGACGTACGACGCGCGGCTCGCCGCCTGGATCACTGGGCTGGCCCAGGATCTCGGCAGCGCTGACGTACTCGGGGTTCACGCTTTCACACTGGGGCTGACCGGATTGCTGCTGACGTGGTTGCGTGAAGTCGGCAATGTCAGCGTCTGGTGGGTGCGGGTGCTGGCCGCTTTCCTGGCGGCCTGGCCGGGACAGCTGCTCGCACTGCTGCATCTATACTACTGGTGGCCCGGGCACGGCTCGGCCTCGTTCTGGAGCGTGGTCATGACGGCAACGCTGACGTCGCTCGTCGCGGCGGTGCTGGCGATGTTGATCAACGCTTTGCCGCGGGTGACGCGTCGTCGTCGCCGCCAGCATCGGATGGCCGGACTGTAGGTTCCCGCGTCCGATGGGATCTCAAGGCTGCGAGAGCTCCAGTTGCCGCACCTCGCTGACCGAAACGTCCACCAGTGTGAAGAAGCGGATCGCTAACGGACGGGCTGGTCGCCCCTGGGCGTTGGTGGGCAGCTCGGACAGTATTTGCAGCGTGCGCAGGCTTTCTTCGCCGCGGGCCTGCCCGATCACGGTGTACTTTCCGTCCAGCTCGGGCAGCCGGGCCAGGCTGATGAAGAACTGGCAGCTGGCCGAGTGTGGATCGCTCGGCTTGCGGGCCATCGCGAGCGTGCCCGGCTCGAACGGCGTGTCGTGGCACTCGGCCTCTACGAATTTCCCGTCCGGGCGAATCCCCTTGCCGGTCCCGTCTGGCGAGCCGCCCTGGATGATGAAGTGGGGGATTACCCGGTGAATGGCCTTGCCGTCGTAGAAACGGTCGCGCATCAGGTCCAGGAAGTTCTCGATGTTGCGCGGTGCCCGCTCGTACAGCAACGAGAACGTGATTTTGCCATAGTCGGTGACCAGCACGGCGTCTTTGCGCGCCTCCACGCGAAACGACAGGCTGGCCGGCGGCACGGCGCCGCCCAGCGGCTGCCATTCCAGACGGTAGTCACCCGCGTAGCGCAGCTGCCGGTGCAGCTCGCACAAGTTGATTTCTGCGCCGACCGACGCCCGCGCTGCGAGCCGCAACGTCGCCGGTTGCCCCTCGTTTGCCTCATTCTGCTCGGGCCGGATCGGAACCGGCTGTTCGTTTTCGTAAGCGATGCACAAGGCCGGCTGCGTGCTGCTGCCGACGATCAGGCTGCGGGGGAGCGTGATTCCGTTGCCGACATCTGGCGACCGTGCCGCCGGCACCTCGATTGGCTCATTAGTCGGATTGAAGAGGGTGAATCGCACCGCGATCGGCTCTGATGGGTGGAAAAGCGTTCTGTCGGCCGAGACTTCGGCTCGCAGGGCGGGGACCCGGTCTGAGGGCTGGTCGGCGGGCACTTGGGCGCTACTGGCCGCCACCCAGTGGGCCGAAAGCAGTAAGGCGGTCATCCGCAAGAGCATTGTTCGTGTTCTTTCCAGTTGTTTCACGTCACGACGCTGGTTTATACCCATCGCCCAGCCCGCGGTTGCTGCCTTTGGGCGTCAGCCGGGGGATTTCGGCGGGCGTGCCGGGGTCAGACCAACGCCCGAACATCTAAGTGTAGCACACCGTCCAGCTCACGAATAGCGTCTAGGGCTTCGGTGCTCGGCCGTTCGTCCGCCGCGATAATGCAACATGCCGCCCGCGCCCCGGTGAACAGCCGGCTGGTGATATCCTCGACGTTGATTCCGTCGGATCGAATCACGTCCATGACCGAGGCCAACACGCCAACCGTGTCCTTCAGCCGCAGGACCAGTTGCCAGGTGGCGGGGTTGTGCTCGGACAGGTTGACGCAGTTCAGGACGTCGCCGGCGACGAGAAACTCGCGGATGATTCGCACCACTTCGGCAGTGGTGGCTTGCCAGACCTGCGCGGTGCGGTCCGCCAGCCGATGTGTGCCGATCACGTTGGGCAGTGCCTGGAGCCGCGACTTGAAGCGGCCGGTGTCGCTGCTGGGCAGCTGCGGGGCGGAAATGTCGTACGCTACCCGCAGATTCCGTTCTTTCGCCACCTCCACCAGCGCCGCTTGATCCAGCGTTGCCGGATGCCCGACGTACACGAAGTACGCCCCCTCGCGCATGTTCCGCAGGAACTCCCCGTCAACCAGCAGCACGTCGGTGTCCTGCGGGGGGGCGTAGACCGTCACCATGTCGCTTTGACGGGCCAACTCGCGCGGCCAGGCGCAGAATTCGACGCGGTTCTCGGCGGCCAGCTC
>CAZDTB010000065.1:0-8878 GCA_964508075.1 uncultured Planctomycetales bacterium | reverse complement strand
CGTGGGTGACCACGCCGATATGTGCATCTCGAACGCGCGGGCCCGCTTGGCGATCTCCTGTTCCACCGGGCCGAAACCGAGCACGCCGAGCATGCGGCCCGACAAACCCAGCGCCTCAACCTCCGCCGGGCTCTCGAGGACGCCCTGACGGAGTGCCTCGACGTTCTCGAGGAGTCGTCGGTCGAGAGCGACCAGCAGCCCGATGGTCAACTCGGCGATGGCGCCGGCGTCTTTGTAGGGGCAATTGGCCACGAAGATTCCGGCTGCGGAGGCCTCTTCGATCGCGATGTTCGCGGTGTTGGTCCCGGCCCGCACGATCATCTGCAGGGCCTTGGCGGCCTGGATGACTTCCGGCGAGACCCGCTGGCGGCACACAACCAATATCGCTACATCCGGAATCAGCTCCTCGAGTTGCTCGGCGGTTAGCTCAGGCTCGTAGATCACTTCAGTCCCGAGCGCCCGCAATTCCGGCAGCGCGTCTTCGGGCAGGCGACACCCGACGAGAATCTTCATAAGACACTGACCTCTGCACGCCCGGGGCGGACCGCACTCAGCCCCGGATTCACCAGCACCATTTAACTCATATCGGGGCGGTTTCTCAATTCCTGTCGGCCAAGTTCCCCCGCCGGTCGGGAAAAAACCGTCGTTTCTTCTGCGGCGGGTGGCGTCCGACCGGCGTCACACGCCCGACCGCGTCGAGCTTCCGAAGGTGCGCTCGATGAAACCCGTGTCCACGTCGCCGTTGACGAAGTCCGGGTGTGCCATAATCCTCTGATGAATGGGGATGGTGGTCTTGATCGGCCCAATCTTGAACTCATCCAGCGCCCGCCGCATGGCGTTGATCGCTTCACCCCGGTTGGGACGATGCACCAGCAACTTGGCGATCATCGAGTCGTAATGCGGACTGACGGTGTAACCTGCGTAGGCATGCGTGTCGATCCGCACGCCGGGGCCGCCCGGCGGAATAAACTGCTCGATCTTTCCCGGCGAGGGGCGGAAGTCGTGATCGGGACACTCGGCGTTGATCCGGCACTCGATGGCCGAACCGTTCTGCGAGATCGAATCCTGACGCAGCTTGATGGTTTCGCCTGCCGCGATCCGAATCTGCCACTGCATCAGATCCAGCCCGGTCACCAATTCGGTCACCGGGTGCTCGACCTGAATGCGGGCATTGAGCTCTATGAAATAGAAGTTTTCCTTCTCGTCGACCAGGAACTCGCACGTGCCGGCCGAGTAATATCTGGCTATCCTTGCCAGCCGGATGGCGGCGGCGCAGAGCTTGCGTCGGGTCCGCGCGGTGATGTGCGGCGAGGGTGATTCCTCCACGAGCTTCTGATTTCGCCGCTGGAGCGAGCAGTCGCGCTCCCAGAGGTGCACAACATTTCCCCGGCGGTCGCCGAGCAATTGCACCTCGACGTGGCGTGGGCGCTCGATCAGCTTCTCGAGGTAGAGCGTGCCGTCCTTGAAAGCGGCCTCGGCCTCGGCGCGGGCGTTTCGGAAGCTGGTGCGCAGGGCAGCCTTGTTGTGGACCGAGCGAATGCCGCGCCCACCCCCGCCGGCCGACGCCTTGATCATCACCGGATAGCCGATCTTCGCCGCGATCGCGATGGCATCCTCCTCGTTCTCGACCGCGCCGTTACTGCCGGGCACCAGCGGGACCTTGGCTTTTCTAGCAATCCGGCGGGCCTGGACCTTGTTGCCCACCAGCTGCATTGACTCCGCACTCGGTCCGATGAATTCGATCTTCGACTCGCGGCACATCTGGGCAAAGGTCGGGTTCTCGGCCAGAAAGCCGTACCCGGGATGGATCGCTTCCACATCGGTGATCTCGGCCGCCGACATGATCGCGCCCGCATTCAGATACGACGCCGCCGCTGGGGCCGCCCCGATGCACACCGCCTCGTGCGCCAAATCGAGATAGGCCGCATCGCGGTCCGCCGTGCTGTAGACCGCGACGGCCTCGATGCCCATGTCGCGGCAGGCGCGGATGACGCGCAGTGCAATCTCGCCTCGGTTTGCCACCAGTATGCGACTGAACATAGGAACATCGTCCGCGCGCTGCGCCCGCTAGACCGGCTCCACCGCGAAGAGCGGCTGGTCATACTCGACCGCCTCGGCGTTGTTCACCAGCACCTTCGTGAGGCGTCCCGACACCTCCGCCTTGATCTCGTTAAACACCTTCATCGCTTCCACCAGACACACGACTGTGTCTGGCTCGATGATGTCACCGACCCTCACGAACGAGGGAGACTCGGGATCCGGGCCGGCGTAAAACGTGCCGACCATCGGGGAGCGAATGAGCGTTTGGGCGGGTTCGGGCGGAGGCGCCTCGGTCGGCGTCGCGGGCGCGGTGACCAGGTTCGCCGGGCCCGGCGCCGCGGGAGGCGACGCCACGACCGCTGGTACGTTTTTGAGGACCGGGGGCTGCCCGCGCGTCAGCAGGATGTGCGTCTCGCCTTCCTGGAGCTTGATCTTGCTGAGGTCGTGCTCGACCATCAACTCCACCAGGTTCTTGATGTGCTCAATATCCATCTGGTCCTCGCTAACAGGCCGGGTTGCGTTTTAGCCCGCTTCTCAGAGCGGCAGCGATGATAGGACCTCATGTCCGGTTTCCGTCACCAATACGTCGTCTTCCAGGCGCACGCCACCTTTGCCCGGCAGGTAGATCCCCGGCTCGATCGTGATCACCATGCCCGGCTTGAGCACCAGTTTCTTCATCTCCTTTCCGACCCGCGGCGCCTCGTGCACGTCCAGGCCGATCCCGTGACCGAGCGCGTGCCCGAATTGCGGACCGTAGCCGGCCTTCGCGATCACTTTTCGTGCCACGCCGTCGACATAACTCGCCGTCACGCCGGGCCTGACCGCCGCGATCGCCTTGTCGTGGGCTTCCCGCACAATGCGCTGGATCTTGGCCATCAGCGGTGGCACCCGGCCGGGCCAGACCATGCGGGTCAGGTCGCTGATGTACCAGTCCACGCGGGCGCCCCAGTCGATCAGGATGCCCTGGTTACTCTTGACCACCCCCTTACCGGCTTCGTAGTGCGGTAGGGAGGCGTTTGGCCCGACGGCCACGATGTTTGGGAACGCGATCTCCTGCGCGCCCAGGCGCTGCATCTCGTACGCCAGCCGGGCCGAGATCTCGGCCTCGGTTACGCCGGGCTTGATCCACTTGACGACCTTGGTGAAAGCTCTCTCGGCGACGCGAATCGCTTTGCGGATCGTCGCCACCTCCCCCTCGTCCTTCAGCAAGCGCATGTCCAGGATGGCGCCGGGGATGCCGATGAGGCGTGCCGGTCTGGCGGCCTTCCGCAGGCCGGTGTGCTCCGCCACCGTCAGATGCCCCGGGTCGAACCCCACGCGTGTAAGCTTGTATTTGCGGAACTCCTGTGCGGTTCGCTCGGGCGTGCGCACCTTCCGCAGCACCTTGCGGACCCAGGGGCACTCGAGATCGGCCGACTCGTTGAAGCGCCCGTCGGTCAGCAGCACGACTTGGCGGGCCGTCACCAGGACGAAGCCGTCTTCGCCGGTGAAGCCGGTCATCCAGTACTGATCCATGCGGTTCTGGGCCAGGTAGCCGTCCAGTCTCCGCCGGGCCATCACCTCCCGCAGCCGGGCGACACGGTCGCGGTAGGGGGCCGGAATCGTTCTCGATTGTCTCTTCACCATCGTGCCTTTCGTCAATCTCTCGTCAGAGGCGGAACATCCTGGTTACGAACGGAGGCCGACACCGCGCCGACGGCCCCTCTCGCCGCCGCGCACTTTACCCGCTCGGCCCACCGAACACCAGCGGGGGGCGGCCGCATTCTCTCGGCAAGTTGGCGCACGACGATCGCCACAGCCTTGATGATCGTTGCGCGTGACGTAGCGTTCTTGGCAGGCGCTGCTATTGTCCTTCTGTGAGTGCAGCTATCCCCGGTGCCTCAACAGCGTCAGACTGTCGACCAGCAGCAGCCCGGCCGTTCCCGGCTCGGGAACGACCGTCAGCGTCGTTGCTTGATTGGCTGCCCCCTCAGAGAATAGGGGATTCCGGGCGGAATTTGTGGTGCACGATGGAGGTCGAGCGTCCAGTGCTGGTACAATGCCGGTGACGGAGTCGGCCAGCGGGGAGTCTTGGCGTACCGATCAAGGGTGTGGCATGTGCAAACGGCCCGCCTTCGCACTCGGCTTCACGCTAATCGAGCTGCTCGTTGTCGTGGCAATCATCGGGCTCCTCATCGGCGTGCTGCTGCCCACACTGCGGCGGGCGCGTTCCCAGGCCCGCGAGGTCAAGTGTCGCACGCAACTGCGTGAGTACGCGCGCGGCTTCCACTTCTACCTCGAAGAGTACAACCAGGTTTTTCCCATTGCCGACTATGGCTTCCAGTCCAGCGCGGAGTACGTCCAGCCGCCGACCTGGTTCCAGTTGATCGAGAAGTACTGGATCGGGCAGTTGATCGCCGATCACGAACAGGCCAAGGAGGTTGGGGAGCAGTACCCGCTCGGCCGCTGCCCGGAACTGGGCGACATTCAGCAGACCAACGAGATGGAGTGGGAGTGGGAGTACTCCTACAGATCGTTCGGTTACGGGTACAACCGTTGGTGGCTCGGCTGGAACGACTTCGAACGCGGGCTGTGCATACCAGAGCAGACCTTCTGGCGACACCTGAGCACCGTTCGTCAACCGACCGAATGTTTGCTGGTCGCCGACTCGGGCGTGCGGATCTTGGGCTTACACCCGGACGTGGGACCGATCGGACACTATCTCGGCTGGGCGGCCATCGCCAAGCACGGCGCCGGCGTTGATACACGCCACGGCGCAAGCAGTGTCGAACCCTCCGTTCCGTCAACGTACCAAGGCGACACGGCCTACTATGGGGATGGTCGCGGCAACATCGCCTGGGTCGACGGACACGTCACCGCGCGAACGTCGAAAGAAATCAACGAAAAGGCCCGATGGCGCTGGCTGTGGGACCCGACGCAGGGCGTCAGCCCCGAATGACGCGTCTTCACCCGCTCGTCTCGCTCGAGCAGCGCTTTCCGTACTTGCCGCCCCGTGTCCGCGGGGACTGACCTTCGCGATTGACCACAATCTGTACGCCCTCAGCGCCGGGTTGGATCAAGTCGTGCGGCTCCAGGAGGAGACTGGGGAGTTTCTCAACGTGTTCGCCTCCGGCAGTGGCATGTACATGCCATGCGACCTGCAGAGCCGTGTGGATGGGGATGCGTCAGAGGTGCGCCGAGGCGGTTGCCGCGCTCCAGCGAAGACAAGCTCAGTCCAGATACCCCAACGAGCGCAGATCCTGGCGGGTCTCTTCGTCCAGGTCGGTCGCACGCTGCAGAAGGGGGGCGGCGTGCTTTGTGCACTCCTCGTAGTACTGGCGCGCGAACAGCTTCATCACCAATGCCATCTGCGGGTTTTCCGCGCTGACATCGCTCTGCTCGCCGGGATCGATTGCCAGGTTGTACAGTTCGAGCGTCTTGGGTTCGGCGTTCCAGATGCCCTTCCACTCGCCGTGCCGGACCACCAGGTTGATGTCCCCGCGTGACTCCTTCCACGGACGGTAATACTTCTTGGAGTTGATCCGCATCGAGATGATCTGGAAGTCGTCTTCCTCGGCCGGCTCGTCTCCGCGAATCAGCGACATCAAGCTGCGGCCCCGGGCCCCCCGGGCATAACCCGGCTCCTCCAGGACATCGAAAATCGTCGGCAGCACGTCGATCAAAGAGACCAGCGACGCGATCCGCCGGCCACCGTATTGCCCCCGCGGGAACCGCACGATCAGCGGCACGTGTATCAGCTCTTCGTAGGCCGACTGGTCGTGCAGCCAGCCGCCATGCTCGTGCAACTCCTCCCCGTGGTCGGACAGGAGTATGAAGAGCGTGTTGTCCCAGAGGCGACGGCGTTTGAGCTCGTCGACCACGGAGCCGAGATGGCGGTCGGCCTGCCACACCGACCCATCGTACAGCTCGTTGTACTCCTTATGGAGCGCGGTTAGCGCCGCCATGTGACGGTCCTGCTCGGCGGTGTTGTCGGTGGTTCCGAGCGGCTGCTTCTTGTCGAAGTCCACGTGTGTCAACCGCCGGTAGTTTTTGTAGTGTCTCTTGATCTTCCGCCGAACTTTGCGCGAGATGTCGTCGAAGCCGTCGATATGGTCGGGAGCGTTGACGTAGGGGTTATGCGGCTCCATGTTGTGGATGTAGAGAAAGAGCGGTTTGCCTGGGTAGGCGTCCAGGAGCTGGCCGACCTTCTTGCCGTCGTTGTTCCATGACTTGTCGAGCACATCGTAGCCGCGCTCGAGCGCGAAGCTCGGACCGGCGTAGGGGTTTCCGTACAGGCCGAGCGTGGTGTAGCGCAGCCCGTGCAGACGCTCCGCGAGCGGTATAAGCCGCTTGCTGAGCATCTGCCGGTCGTCCAGCGCCTGGTGCTCGCACGGATACGTCGACGTCACCAGCGAGACCACCGTCGGCAGGGTCCACGGCGACGGGGCGATCGCCTGGTCAAACACCACCGACTCGCGGGCCAGCTCGTCGATCCGCGGCGACGTCGGCCGCCGCTGGTGCCCGTAGACTCCCAGCCGGTCCACCCGTAGCGTGTCGATCAGGAAGATGACGATGTTGGGCCGGTCCTGCGGCTTCGAGGTCCCCGACCGACCGCGCCGCTCAGGTTGCTGTGCCGCGGCAGGTGTCCACGACCCGGCCACCAGGATCAACAGCACGGTTCCAGCCCGCAGCCAGCCTGCTGCCGAGGGCCCATCGGAGGCTCTGCGTCTTCCCATTCGTCCAGTCCTCACGCGTGTTGTCACGTCGTCCAACCCGTAGACGCAACGTCCGGGCTCGCTCCCGGACGTCGTGATACCAGCCTCTCTTCTCGGGTTCTTCCGCCGGCCAGCAGCGCATCCGCCGCTGCTTCGCCTGACGGTCATATGGCGTGATTATACAGCATTAGCCAGCGCCGCGTGCGAAACGCCTGACTGTCTTGCGGCCTCGCGTGCGTGCCCCATTCTTGGCTCTGCGAAGCGTAAGGTATTACGGGCATGTCGCCTCATTTCGTGGCGTTTTGCTGCGCCGCTCGGGCCAGGTTCAGCCGGAGCAGGTTGGCCAGCACGCGCTGGTCGATGTCCTTTCGACGCTCGGCCAGCGGATGATCGTCGCGCAGCGGTTGGCCGGCGCCGGTCTCGACCCACACCTCGGCCCAGTCTTCCGACCAGTCGCCCTCGGGATCGACGGCCGCGTACGCCGCGAGCACGGCCCGGTCGAGCTTTTCGTGGGCCAGGCGCAGCCAGGTGGGCCGCTCGTTGTAGAGGTTGGTGAGCGTGCGCTTCTTGAGGCGCGGGTCGCGCGCGGCCTCGGCCATGATCGCCGACTGGCGGATCAGGTCGCGGGCCTCCGCGGGCACATCGGAGAAATCGTGCTTGTGGTCGACGTACTGCGCAACGCTGTTAATCCACTCGGGTGGGTTGAGCCACCGCTCGCGCTGCTCGTTGAGCTCTTTGGCGGCCGCGTCGATACGCTCGTAGGCCGCCAGCTCTGGTTCCGACCACGTTGCAGATGTTGGCGCCGGCCCCCCAACAGTGGGGCGGGCCTCCGTGCCCGCCCGGTACAGGGGCCCAATGTCGGCCAGCGTCGAATGCACCCCCATCCACGGATACTCGCGAATCTCGCTCCAAGTCTTGAACGGATTTCCGAGTATGTATTCCAGCTTCTCGTAAAACTCACTCTCATCCCGTACGACCCGGTCGAATGACTCGTCCAACCAGACGCGTCCCTTGCGCCCGTGCAGCCGCTGCAGACGGTTGGCCGTATAGGACTTCCAAGAATGCAGCACGCTCTCCAACGGGTGATCTGGCAGTGGCTGAACCAGAGCGTGCACGTGATCGTGCATCACGACGAACGCGAACAGGTGGTAGCGCGTCCCGTCGAACTGAGCGAGCGCATCCGCCACGAGCGTCCGTTCGTCTGGCTTGAGCTCTGCCGTGCCCGGGCGGAGTCGCCAGGTCACGAAGTAGGTGGCGTCTGGCAGGCGCCAGTGTGGCAGCCGGCGCCGATAGCCTGCAAAGGTCTCGCGGTGGGCCGTGCGGATGTAGGGGCCAGGCGCGGGGCCGGTCTTTTCTGAAGTGGGGCCGGCGTCTCTGCCGGCCTGTTCTCTAGTGGGGCCGCCGTCTCTGCCGGCCTGTTCTCTAGTGGGGCCGCCGTCCCCGCCGGCCTGTTCTCTAGTGGGGCCGGCGTCTCTGCCGGCCGTGGCGGGCACAGAGGCCCGCCCCACTTTCACGGAGTCGCCCGGCTCCCGCCCCGGCGCCCACGGCAGCGGGAACGTCTCGAAGCACGTCGTCGGCGTTCGCGCCGACTACGCATGCGACAACAAACACCGACACGATGCATTTGGAAGCGTACATTGTTCATCCCCTTTTGCGAAAGTCCCTTCTTCGAATACAAAACACGACTGCCCACATTGCCACTATTCCCAGTGCGCTATTTGGCTCTGGGATAACGCCGAACTCGAAGTAGTCCCAGCGCGACATCGACGCCGCACCTACGATCCCGTCTCCCCACGCGACCTTGGAGGCGGTGATGACATGGACAAAGTCACCCGTTAGGGCGACGCTGTCGTCGATGCTAAGCTCGAAGCCCCGCATGTCCCACGATCGGAGCTCGAAACGATGAAATACACCCGGCTCGAAGGCCGCATTCATACCGAGGTCATCGACGTTGAACACGTGCGTTTCGGAGAATCGAAATCCGACAGACCAAGATTCATCAGAGAACACGGCAACATGCGGATCCGAATGGCCCATCGTCAGTTCGTCGACCTTTAGTCTCCAGCGCATGAGGAAAAGCTCGCCGGGCTCGGGGTCTATCGGGCGCAGCATCGAGTACGAGTCAGCAATCATGATGTCTTGAC
>CAZDTB010000064.1:0-14879 GCA_964508075.1 uncultured Planctomycetales bacterium | reverse complement strand
CGACGCGATGAAGCAGGCCATCCTCGACTACGGCCCGATCTCCGTCGACATCTACGCCAACTCCGCTCTGCAAGCCTACAGCGGCGGAATCTTCGACGGCTGTGCGGATGGAAACACCAACCACGCCGTCGTCCTCGTCGGCTGGGACGACAACCAGGGTCCCAACGGGGTCTGGATCATGAGAAACTCCTGGGGAACCACCTGGGGTGAATACGGCGGCTACGCCCGCATCCCGTACGGCTGCTCAAACATCGGCCAGACCGCCGCCTACATCGTGTACCCCGGCAACGCTCCCACCCTAAGCTTCGAGTATCCCGACGGCCGGCCGGAGCTGATCGATCCGGGTGTCGAGACCCGCATTCCGGTCAACGTGTACCCCCAAACCGGTACGCCTGTGCCCAACACCGGCTGGCTGCATTACTCGCGCAACGGCGGCAGCTACTACGTCGTCGCCATGGACATCGTCGGGCAGAACCAATACGAGGCGGTCCTACCCGCCGCCGACTGTTTCGACTCGTTCCGCTGGTACGTCAGCGTCCAGGAGCTGGGGGGGCAGCGCATCAGCGACCCGCACAACGCCCCGGCCTACGTCTATTCGGCCTTCGTGGCGGGGGAAGTCACGGTGCTGTTCGAGGACGATTTCGAGTCGGACCAGGGGTGGAGCGTTTACGCCGGCGCCGACACGGGCGATTGGGAGCGTGCCGACCCGCAGGAAGTTGTCTCAGGCGGCACGATCACCCAGCCGGGCAACGACCACTCGGCCGATGGCTCGCTCTGTTACGTCACCGGGCCGCTGGCGGGCTCGGGGGCCGGCAGTTACGACGTCGATGGCGGCCCGAGCCGCCTGACCTCGCCGATCCTGAACCTCGAGGGGATCGACGCCACCGTCAGCTACTGGCGCTGGTATCACATCAGCACTGAGTGGGACGACGAGTTGGTCGTCGAGGTCTCGAACAACGGCGGTTCGTCCTGGACGACGGTTGAGACGGTCGACGATCGTGCCGAATGGACCCATGTCCAGTGGAATCTGAGCGACTACGTCACGCCGACGTCTCAGGTTCAGGTGCGCTTCACCGTCGACGACAGCCCCAACAACTCGCTGGTCGAGGCCCTGATCGACGATTTCCGGGTCGAGTTCATCGACTGCGAGCCCCCTGCCGAATGCCCCGAGGATCTCAACGGCGACGGCCTGATCGACCTAGCCGACTTGGCCGTCCTGCTCGGCAACTACGGCCAATCCGGGATGGGCCCCGAAGACGGCGACCTTAATGGCGACGGTACGATCGGCCTGGCCGACCTCTCGCAACTGCTCGGCGTCTACGGCACCACCTGCCCCTGAACGGGCAGGCACGGCTGCATAATCTGAAAGGCCGTGGCCCTGAGGCCCGCGCCACGAGAGATTTGGCGGCTGGGCTCTACCCCGGATGTCGGGAGCAGTGAGGTTCGCGTCTCTGGCCAACTCGGACGCGCGACCGCAGTCACGCCGGTCGCAACCGGCCGCCCTCGAGCACCAGCGTCCGATCCGCGTAGCCCGCGATGCTGGGGTCGTGCGTCACCATTACGATCGTCTGGCCCTCTCGATGCAGCCGCGACAGAATCGACATGATGTTCGCCCCGGCCTCGGCATCCAGGTTTCCGGTCGGCTCGTCCGCGAACAGGATCCGCGGCTTGTGCACCAGTGCCCGGGCGATCGCGACGCGCTGACATTCGCCGCCCGAGAGTTCGCTCGGCCGGTGCTTCAGCCGTTGGCTCAAACCGACACGCTCCAAGATCCGCAGGGTGTCGCGCCACGCCGCGCGCCGCCTACTCCACCAGCGAATTAGCCCGAACTCGGTCATGCGCGGGGCAAGAACGTTCTCCAGTGCATTCAACTCTGGAAGCAAGTGATAGAACTGGAACACGAATCCGAAGACGCTTCGTCGCAGCCGAACACGCCGCCGCTCGGCCAGATCAACGCAGACCAGGCGCACGACGGCCATTGCGCTCAGTAGAATCACTAGAGCAGCAGACCCCAGGAGCGAACCGGCGAGCGCCCAGACGGCGGGCGGCCCGAGGAATATGCTCAATACAAGGGCCCAGCGCGCGATTGCCAGCGGAATCAGGATCTTCAGGAGCGTGATGATCACGCTCTGTGTTGTCCGCAGCGCGCGGTCCGCACGCTTGGAATCACCGCTCCGTGCTTCGGACGGACGACTGCGCACGCGCCGGATGACGACAATCACACCGAGCACGACCAGCAGAACGAGGGCGCTTACCCATGAGACATCCAGTTCGGTTGAAACATCCTGGAACACTCTCGTGCGCCCGAACTGCCAGACGACAGAGCGCGCGACGATCACGATCAGTGATACACCTGCCAGAATAAGCGCTGCGATGATTAGAATGACTAATACGCGGCGCCCAATCAACAACGCACGGTTGAGCCAGGCCGCAAATCCCGAGATGTACGTGCGAGCTCTGAACGTGGGACTACCGTGAACGCGAACCTCACCGACGTCCGGGGCGTCCAGCGCGCCGAGGATGTGCAGCAGCGTACTCTTGCCACTTCCGGACTTGCCCATGATGGCCACGAATTCGCCGGGCTGAACGGCTAAAGAGCAGTTCCGCAGCACGTTCAAGCGCGTACGGCCACTGCCGAAGGATTTCTCGAGAGACTGCGCATCCAGCAGGGGTTCACTCATAGCGTAGAGCCTCCACCGGATGCATGAAGCCCGCACGCAAGGCGGCCGCGAGCGCGCCGATCGTTGAAGCAATGATGGCGATTACCACGACAAACGCCGCGTCCCAGGGGTCCACCTGGCTCGGGATGCGGTCGAAGGAGTAGACCTGCATATCCCACACGCGCCAGGCGGGGTTGATCTTGATCAGGAAGTCCTGGATCTCGTTGATGTTGCTGACGAAGAGCGTTCCGAAGACCGTGCCGAGAATGCTCCCGGCGATGCCGACCGCGGCTCCGTAGAGTAGGAAGATCAACGCGACACCGCCCGATGATCCGCCGATGCTCTTGACGATCCCGATGTCGTGGGTCTTCTGGAGCACGATCATGTAGAGAATGCACAGCACCAGCGTGACCGCCACCAGCGAGATGATCCCGAACAGGATCGTGACGAGGATCCGCTCTTTCTCGACCGGCACGATGATGTGCGCTTGCGACTCCTGCCAGGTCATCGCCCGGACCGAGCTGATCAGCCGCCCCTCGAACAGGTCGAGGTCGAACCGCTCGTCCTCGATGTAGCCGCGGTAGGTTCCCTCCATCCGGCGGCAGAGCGCCTGAATCTTTCCGGGCGTCAGGCCATCGATGGTCTTGATCTGGATCTGGCTGCAGCGGGCGGGTGCGGTGCCGATTGTCTCCAGTGTCTCCGGATCGATTCGCTCGGCCGCATCCATCTGAAGCAGCTTTTGCAGCAGCTCGAAATCGCAATACATGTGCTGCGAATCAATCTCGTAGATCCCGGTGCGTGAATCGTCGGCGTAACGGAACGGCTGCTTGACCGGAATCGGGTCGACGTTGCCCACCGCTGACGCCGCCCACAAAGTCAGCGTGATCCGGCACCCGCGCGGCAGCGTTTCCGGCCACGAGTAGCGTCCGTCGGACTCGCGAAACGCGATGATGTCGCGACCGACGATGATCCCCGGCAGCTCTCTCTCCGCCATCCGCAGCTCTTCCTCCGACTCCGGCGGGTTCAGGTAAACTCCCGGGATCGGCGGCAAGCTCATCCTGGCAAGCATGTTGTTCAGGATCGTCTCGGTCGAGTCCTCGTCGCGCAGCCCCGCCGCCCGCGATTTATCGAGCGCCTCCTGATACGCTGCCGGCAATTGCGGCCGCATGTACAGGTTTTCCTCGCCATACTCCTGCACGGGAATCGGCGGCGCGTTGAGGTCAGGGCGGATGTACGGCTGTTGCTGCGGCGCCAGCGTGGTTGTGCCGGGGTAAAACTTCTCGTAGAACAGCCCGGACTTGAACTCGTTGACCTCATACACGTCTTCCAGCCGAATGCCGACCACGCGCAGGTACCCGTTGCGCGACGTGCCATTGAACCAGTAAAGCCCGTACGTGTAGAGCACCGGCGTGGCTTTGACGACCTCCGGCCAATTGCTGATCTCGTCGATGAACTCCTGGTACAGCGGAAACCCTGAATACGCCGCATTGTCAACGATGACATCGCCGAGCAGCCCGCGCGCCCGCAACTTCACCTGCTCCAGCCACCCGCCCATGATCGACATCACCACCAGCACCATCATCACGCACAAGGTGACGGCGGCAATCGCGAAATACGCGATCCGGCGTTTGCGAAGGTAGCGGAGTGTGAGGAAGAGCTTGTACAAATCGAGTCCTGCTGGGCGGCAGTGGCGCTGTTGGCGCACCACCCGCGTGTCCGACGCGGCGTATTCGTATCACAAATTGGGTTGTTTGTCAGTCTCCCCGGTTGCGCGACAATGCGGCACGCGAAGAGCCGCTACCCCACCCTGAAGGGGCGGCACCCATGTTCTCGGCGCCTCGCGAGCAGGTTATCGGCCTGGTGACCGACAATTTCGCTGTCGGGTGGCCAAATCCTATCGGCGTCTGCTATAATACACGTGATGCCCAAGGAGCTTACCATCATCTTCGAGCTCGGCCAGGACGGGTGGTGGATCGCCACCATTCCCGAGGTGCCCGGCGCCTTTTCGCAGGCTCGTACTAAGGAGGAGGCCCGGGCCAACGTCTTGGATGCCATGGCCGAACTAATGGCGGCGCGCCGCGAACTCGCCTTGCGTGAACGCGGCGAATCGGCAGACGTCGAGAGCATCCCCATCGCCAGCTAGCGTTCGGACGGATACTCGATCCCCAACTCCTTGCAGATTGCCAGAGCGAGCGTCGAGTCGATGTCACGGTGGCGCGGTACGGGGGCGGTCTGCCGACCGGTCGTATTCATGAAGATCGAGTGTTTCTTGCCCTCGCGGACCAGTTTGCAGCCGTGTTGCTGAAGATGTCTGACGAGCCTCACACGCTTCACGGCTGGCCGTCCTCGTCCCGGTCCGCGTCACGCAGATCGATCTCCAGGTGGCAAAAGAGCTTCCGGCGTTCTCGTGTGCTGATGTCGCGCGGAATGCTCAACTCCGCTAGCCGGCCGTTCTCCAAGAAGTAGCGCAGCACGGTCATTGCCGAAGGCGGCGCAGGGGCAGATATCGGGGGTTGTTCGACCGTCGTGGGGCGCGCGCGGCGCCGACGCGTCCTGCGTGCCTTGGCCTCAGCGCTCTTGTCCACTGGCTCTGATGCACTGGCAGGCGCCTCGCGTGTCCGCTCAGCGGCTCGCTCACGCTCGCCCCTGCTGGCCAAGAGCAAGAAGAGCCTTGCTACATTGGCAGCAGTCCTGGCCCCCAAACCTCGGGCCATGAGCAACTTCTCAACGACTTCCCGCTCCGGCTCGGTGCCCGACAACGCATCCACCATATCGGCCGGGAATGCATTGCGCAGAATGGCGTCGCAAGCTTGGTCATAGGACTCATCGATGCGCCATCGCTGGGCCAATTCGGTTACCCTGCCTTCGTCATCCACCAATTCGAGGAGACGAAGCCGGCCGAGGAGCGCGCGCGCGCTGTTTTTCTCGTAGCCGTGCACGTTAGCCATGACCCACTCAGGGGTCACGGTGGCCGGTACGGCCCGCTGCAGCGCACTCCGAATCAGGAAGTATGCCGCTTCGGACATCTGCGGAAACCGTTCTTTGTTCATCTCGCATCTCCATTGCCATATTATATGCGCATGACGCATAGCCGTCAAGGGCAGGCCCTGCATTGGCTGGGGCGGCTGCGCATAGCGATGTGCTTTGCGGCGCAAGTGGCGATGAAAGCTAGACTTGCGGACGTTGCAGCGGGAAGAGGATCACGTCGCGGATGCTCTGGCTGCCGGTCAGGAGCATGACGACGCGGTCGATGCCGATGCCGAGGCCGCCGGCGGGGGGCATGCCGCATTCCAGGGCCTCGACGAAGTCGTCGTCCATGACCGCCATGGTTTCGTCCTCTTCGCCGCGGAGTTGCCGGCTGAGCGTCTCGCGTTGGACGGCGGGGTCGTTCAGCTCGCTGTAGGCGTTGCCGATCTCCATGCCGTTGACGAACAGCTCGAAGCGCAGGGCGAGGTTGGGGTCGTCAGGGTGGCGCTTGGTCAGCGGGCAGAGCGCGGCGGGCCAGTCGAGCACGAAGGTCGGATTTATCAGCGTCGGTTCGACGTAGTGGTCGAAGAGCGTGTGGATCACGACCTCGTCGTCCAGCTCGGACTCGGCTCTCAGATCTAGCCCGGACTCGGCTCTTAGATTCGAGATTTGAGATTTGAGATCGCGCGCGCGCTGACGGATCGCCGGGATATCGTGGATGTCGAGGCCGACGTGTTCGGCGAACAGCTCGGCGTACTTTCGGCGCGGCCAGGGCGGCGTGTAATCGATGACCCTGCCCTGGGAGGGCGAAGCTCCTGCTGAGCCCGGCTCGGCGGGAGCCTCGCCCTCCCGTCGGACCACTGGGATCTGGTGTGAGCCGACCACGTCGCGGGCGGCGCCGGCGATGAACGCCTCGCAGAAGTCCATCATGTCGTGGTAGTCGGCGTAGGCTTGGTAGAGCTCGAGCATGGTGAACTCGGGATTGTGCCGCGGGCTGATGCCTTCGTTGCGGAAGCACCTCGCGAACTCGTACACCCGCTCCAGCCCGCCGACCAGGCAGCGCTTCAGATACAGCTCGGGCGAGATCCGCAGATACAGGTCCATGTCGAGCGTGTTGTGGTGTGTCAGAAACGGACGCGCCGCTGCTCCGCCGTAGATCGGCTGCAAGACCGGCGTGTCGACCTCGATGAATCCGCGGTCGCGAAGAACCTGTCGGGCGTAGTCGATGATCCGCGCCCGCTGCATGAAGACCTGCTGCGAGTCGGGGTTGCTGTACAGGTCGACGTGCCGGCGGCGATAGCGGGCCTCGACGTCGGTCAGGCCGAGGCGTTTCTCCGGTGGCGGTCGCAGGGCCTTGCCGAGCAGCTTGAACTCGGCGACCCAGAGCGTCAGCTCGCCGGTCTTGGTTTTCCCGAGCTGTCCGGTCGCCCCGACGATATCGCCCAGGTCGAGCAGCTTGGCGATCTTCCACCCCTCGGTCACCATCTTCTTGCTCAGCCCGAACTGAATCTCGCCGGTCCAGTCGCGAACTGTCAGGAAGATCAGGTTTCCGAACGGGCGATGCAGCACTACTCGCCCGGCGGCGGTGAACGTCGCCTCGGTACCCTCCCGAACCTGGCCGTCGGCGATGTCCATCTTCTCGGCGGCGGCGCGGATCTGAGCGTTCCGCGTCACGCCGGTGAATCGCCCGCCGTACGGGTCGACGCCGAGCGCCCGGATCTTCTCCAGCTTCGCTTTTCGGTCTGCGATCTGATCACTCATGGCCGGTGCACTATATCCAATCCGAGGCTTGAGCGCAAGCGAAGGGGTCCGCGGGGAGGCGCCAGATCCTGAAGTGGTGGCACGGTCGTATCGGTCGTGTAATCTTGAGGGGCTGGGCCGGACGGATCACGGCCGATGGAGCCGTGCCACGCGCAAACACCAACAAGGCGGCCCTTGGTCAGGAGATGGACCGATGAAGGCGATGGGAATGCTGATCGCGTTGATGACGTCGACTTGCGGAAGCGCCCGTGGGCAGGAACCGGTGGAGACGAACCGAGCGGTCGAAGAGCAGAACAGAGAATCCGCGCGGCAGCCGCGGCTGATCGTCCGGCTGGACGACATGGGGTTCTGCCACGCAGCAAACATGGCGTTCAAGCGGATTCTCGAAGAGGGCGTTTGCAGCTCTGTCTCGCTGATGGTCACCACGCCGTGGCTCGATGAGGCGGTAGCAATCTTGCGTGAGCATCCGGAGGTGAGCGTCGGCGTGCATTTGACGCTCAACGCCGAATGGCGCGAGTATCGTTGGGGACCGGTTATGCCGTACAGCGAGGTGACGTCGCTGGTTGACGAGAACGGCAGGTTCTTCGGCACGCGGCGGGAATTCATGGCGAATGAGCCGAAGGTCGTGGAGGTGGAGAAGGAGCTGCGGGCGCAGGTCGAGCTCGCGCTGCGCAAAGGGCTGAAGATCTCGTACGTGGACTACCACATGGGCACGGCGATGTCGACACGCGAGTTTCAGGAGGTGGTCGAGAAGCTGGCCCGCGAGTACCAGCTCGGTATCTCCCAGTACTTCGGCGAAACATACGCGCCGAACGTCTACCGCTTTCCGCCCGAGCAGAAGCTCGCCGAGGCGATCAAGATCATCGAGAGCATGTCCGAGCCGAAGCTGTATTTGTTCGTCGCCCACCCCGGGCTGAACACGCCCGAGATGGCGGCGATGACCGACCTGAACGCGACGGGCGTCAAGCCGATGGCCGTCCATCGCCAGGCGGTGACAGATTTCCTGTGCAGTCCGGCGTTCAGGGCAGCGATCGAACGGCGCGGCCTCAAGCTCGTGGACTACGGCGATTTGAAGGTCAAGGGTCTGGACCGTATGAAGCGGCCGTGGATCGCCGATCCATATGGCCAGGCGCGGAAGCGCCCGGTCGAGCACCAAGGCAACGACTGACCTTCGGCTGCATCTTGGGGGTTTATCGGTCCAGCGGCGATCGGTACGCCACTCCTGGTACGGGAAGGTTGTTGTGCTAACGTTCCCAGGGCTGGGAACCGATGCCAGGACATACAACATACCGGCGACTCTCTGGTCTCTGAGCGCCGACGCGTCCAAGGCTCCACGAAACCGCGACGGGGTCGCCCAAGCAGTCTGTGCGAAAGGGGATGGTCGACCGGGGCCGCGAATGCGCGTGTAGAACATCGGCGTGCCGCGGCCAGCACCGTCGGGACTAACGGCTATGCGTGGTTGTACAAACATTCTGGTAGCCGGCGACAACGCCGCTGATCGTGACCTCTGCCGGGAATCGCTTGAAGCAGAAGAATACGAGATCACTGAAGCGGCGGGTGGTCCCGCGAGCCTCGCGGCGGTTCAGGAGCGCAGGCCCGATCTGATCGTCATGGACGGCACGACGCCGAACGCGCGCGCACTGGAATGTACGCGTCGTCTCAAGGCCGATCCGGCCACACGGGACATTCCGATCATCATGCTGACTTTCGAGGAAGAAGAAATTGCAGCAGGGCTCGAGGCGGGAGCGGACGACTACATTGTCAAGCCCTTTGACTGCCGGGAGCTGGTCCTCCGCATGCGGTCCCTGCCGGATCTGTGCCGACAGAAGCTGGAGCTGCTTCGCAACCGGGATGTGCTGGGCGAACATGCCCGGGTGATGACGGTTCTGCTGGAGTTTGCGCAGCGTCTGGCAGTCGCAAACAAGCTCGATACTGTCCTGGACGAGACCGTCTCCATGACGATGCAATTGACCGGGTGTCGTCGCGTTTCGATCATGCTGCCCGACCCGGAAGAGAAGTGTCTCACCATCGCCAAGTCAGTCGGGATCGACGAGGAGCTGGCTGCGAGGATCCGCGTTCCGGTGGGCAGCGCCACGGCGGGACGGGTGTTTCTGTCAGGTAATCCGTTGGTGGTCAACACGCCCGGGCAGCATCGGAATCGCGGATACGACTCCGAATTCTTCGTGAGCGCGCCGATGATGTCCAAGGCGCTCAGCGCACCGGAACACGTTGTTGGTGTGCTGAACATTACGGAGCGGCACGACGGGCATCCCTTTATGCCGCTGGAATTGGAACACATCGACTTAATCTGCAGCATCGCTGCTTACGTGATCGACGACCTGATTACGCGTTTCGCGCGCGACCAAGCGCGTGACTCGATTGCGGTGGCCCTGGCGAAGCTGGCTGAGTATCGAGACAGCGACACGGGGCTACACCTGGATCGCGTCAGCGGGTTCGCGATGATCCTCGCCGAAGACCTGCGCAAGACGGAGCGTTTTCGCACGAAGATCGACGATCGGTTCATCTCAGAACTCAAGCGCGCCGTTCCCCTGCACGACATCGGGAAGGTGGCGACCCCCGACCATATTCTGCTCAAGCCGGGGAAGCTGACCGCTGAAGAAATGACCATTATGCGGAAGCATCCGGAAGTCGGCGCGGAAACCATCCGCGCGCTGGTCAAGCGCACCCCGGGTACGCATTTTCTCAAGATGGCCCAGAAGATCGCTTACGCGCATCACGAGTGGTATGACGGCTCGGGATACCCCCGGGGCACCCGAGGCGAAGAGATTCCCCTGGCGGCCCGCATTGCTGCGCTGGCCGACGTCTATGACGCCCTGACCACCAAGCGCCCCTACAAGGACGCCATGCCACACGAGAAGGCGGTGGAGATCATTCGAGAATTGAGCGGATCGCAATTCGACCCGGCCATCGTGAAAGCCTTCGTGAATCACGAGCAGGCGTTCGCCGACGTGGCGACCCGGCTTGCCGATCAGGGCACCACGCCCACCGGATTGGAGGAGGGCCAACTGGGCAGCGCCCAGCTCGTCGCCAGCAGCTGATTAGTGATGCGAATTCCGGTCGAACCTTGCGCCAGTGCGAGCTGAGGCGCACCGGCGAGGGACCGGCTTTGTCAGAATTGGATGACCGCTCGCTGACGATCGCGGCCTGCTGGCCGATTCTTACTGAGACTCCTTGCCCACGTACGTCTTGTCCCGTCGATCCACGCGAATCATGTCGCCGTTTTTGATGAACAGCGGCACGCGAACCTCGAGGCCGTTTTCCAGCTCGGCCTCCTTCATCACGCTGCTCTGGGCCCCGACGGAGTGCGCCGGCGGGGCGGTCAAGGCCACCTGTAGCAAGACCACCTCGGGCAGCTCGAGCGCGAGCGGTTGCTCGTCGGCGAACAGCGATCGATAGGCCTCGCCCTCCTTCAGAAACGGTTGGCAACCGTGGAGCTGGGCATCGGTGAGCTCATATTGCTCGAAGGACTCGGTGTCCATGAAGACCCAGGCTTCGGCAGCCGGATAGAGGTACTGCAAGTCGCGGTAGGCGCTGGGCACCTCCTCGATCGAGCCAAGTTGATCGAGCGTGCGGTCAACCTGGTGTCCGTCGCGCGTGTCGCGCAACGCCACGTGGACGGTCGCCCGCTGTTTTCCGGTACGCCGCTCTTGGAAGTCCGTGACGACGTACAAATGCTCCTGATGCCGAATGAGCATGCCGCGCTTCAACGGAACGTGCATGGTCGCACCTCCCAGGAACTGGCTCGGGCGGCATTATAACGCCAGATTGCGGTCGGGGTGTGCCCGGCGGCGGTGGTGCGTGTGGATTGAATCGAACGGCCGGGTAGAATAGACAACGGAACTTGGAGGCCGGGCCGTCCACAGGGTGACGTTGGCAACCGGGCGGTGTGGACCAGGGCAAGCTCCACAGGCGTACGCGGCCTGGACGACTGGTTTTGGCATCGGCTGCTGGGAGGTTTCTACAGATGTCTGGGTGCTGGCATCAGGTTTATCGAGTTCTGCCGGTTCTGGTCCTGCCAACTCTGATCCCGCCGGCCTGTTGGGGAGCGTGTGACCAGTCTGAGGCAACGCAGGACCGGTCGCCAGAGACACGGGTTTCGGCAATTGAGAGCGAGGCGCCTCAGGATTGGCAGACGTTTGAAGAGTGGGTGACAGCGGAGATTCAGACGCCGGGCAAGCCGGTGCCGCTACCGGCGGAACCTGTGCTGGCCGCGCCGAAGTGGCCCTGTCGGCGGCTGGATCAGGCCCTGGATCAGGCTGAGATCACCTGCGCGTGGCGAAGCGCCGAGGATGACAACAAGCCGCTCATCAGGCTGGGGCCGTTTCGGAGCGACGAGCGAGTCGCGACGTTCACGGCGGCAAAGAACTTCGACCGCAAGTTGGGTTGGGGGTTGTTGATGAGCGTCAGCGGGTTCTCGGTGCAGAGCGAGGATGTGGGCCGCATGTCGATCGATATCCGCGCTCCGTACGGCCGGCACCTCGACCTGAAATGGGCGATGGCGGGGTTCACACGTATCCCGGTTCCGGACAACGAGCGGTCATGGAAGCTGGACCTCTTAACGGACGGCCTGACCGACTGGGCCGGCCGCTTGGACAAGCTCATAATTCGGTCGGACGGATTCGAGGAAGGCGGCGTTTTCGAGATTCGTTCGCTGAAGTTCTATGGGCACGAAAACGCGTTCGTCAAGCCGGTCGGGCGGCGGCGAATCAGCGTTGAAGGCGAGCGGCGCTGGGCGATCTACGCTCACTGTCCAGCCGAAGTGAAGTTCGCGAAACGCCCGCTACCCGCCGACGCGAAGCTGACCGTTGGCCTTGCCGCGTTGCTGCCCGATCGAAAGGGAAGTTCAGCGGGTGGTGCGGCAGGGGAGGCGGACTTCGAGATCGTCGTCGAGCACGATGGCGAGCGTGTGACGGTTTTTGATCGGCGACTGAGTGTGGGCGGAGGCTGGACGGATATCGCCGTGCCGCTGGCCCGGTGGGCCGGGCAGGACGTATCCCTATCACTGAAGACGTACTCCGAGCAGCCGGGCGTGGTCGCGTTGTGGGGCAGCCCGACGGTCTACCGGCCGGTGGCAGACCCGCCGATCATGATTCTGTACCTGATCGACGCACTGGCGGCGAAGCATTGCAGCTTGTACGGCTACAAGCGGCCGACGACCCCTCGGTTGGAGGCGCTCGCGGAGCGGGGGGTCTGGTTCGCGCACATGTACACGAACTCGCCGGTGACGGTGACCTCGGTGCCGGACATCCAGTTGTCGATGCCGACCGAGCGGCACGGAGTGTATCACTCCTCGATCGCGGCGCCGTCGGAACTGGTGACGATCGCCGATGCGCTGAGCGCAGCGGGGTTCGCGACGGCGTCGTTCGTCACGAACGCGAACGCCGGCGTGCGCCAGGGAATGGATCAGGGGTTTGACGAGTACTTTCCGCAAACCCTCTTTCATTGGCTTGAACGGGCATCGGTGGACCGGTCGGTGCCGATCGAGGGGGTCTTGAACTGGTTCGACAAGCATCGCGACCGGCCGGCGTTTGTCTACATCCATACGTGCGAGCCGCACGCGCCGTATTCCCCGCCGCCCGGATTCAAGGGGCGTTTTGACCCGGACTATCGTGGGCGGATCGACGGTACGTTGGACGGCCGGACCGGCTTCTTTGCCGCGCACACCCCGCGCGACATCGAGCACGTGTGGGCGTTGTACGATGAGGAGTGTCTGTATGCCGACGCGCGCCTGGCCGAGTTTCTCGACCGGCTGAGCGCCGCGGATTTCCTTGACCGGGTCAACGTATTCGTGATTGCCGACCATGGGGAGGAGTTGCAGGAGCACGGGCACTGGGGGCACGGGCTCGGGTTGTACAACGAGGTCTTGCGGATACCGCTGGTGGCAGCCGGGCCACTGATCACGGCGCGCGGCCGGCAGGACCTCCAGGCGAACCTGTATGACATCATGCCGACCATCCTGGATCTCTTCGACGTGCCGCAGCCTTATGAGCTGTTCGGCACCAGTCTGCGGGCGCTGATGCAGACGGATGCGGGCGAGCGTCCGGCAGAGCTGTCACCAGATCGGACCACCTACACGTCGCACCACCGTTACTGCGGGCGCAAACAGATTGAGTACGCCGTCATCGAGGCCCGCAAGTGGAAGCTGCACTATCGCTACATGCTGAAGGACAAGCCGGCGTATCCGAAACCGGCGCGCTTCGAGCTTTACGACCTGCAAAACGATCCGGACGAGCAGCGGGACTTGCTCAACGAGCGTGAGGACATCGCCCGGCGACTGATGTGCAAGCTGGTCGCCTACGCCCGCGAGCAGCATCCGTACGACACCAGGTTGTCCGCAGAGGGGCTGGGTTTCGACGCCGACCAGCTTCAGGAACTGATGGAGCTGGGCTACATCGAGCGTGGCGAGGGGGAGTGAAGTTGGCGGTGGGCAGGCCGCGAGCCCCCCTGAATCACAGCTCGCCGTTCACGAACACCGCCGATCAGAGCCCGACGCCTGCACGAGGGTTTCCGATCAATCGAGCCTGTACGTGCCTCCCGCGCTTGCGCTTGGGGCTCGGTTTGGCGCCTCGTGCCGTAGGGGTATCCTGTTCGCAGGCGGCTGGACACCTGGTGGACGGTTGTCACCGGGCAGAGCTGCTCGATCACCTACTGCCGGGCTGGGGTAAAGCGCGCCTCTGCAAGCGCGTGCTGGAGTTCTGGGCGTGAAAGTTGCCCGACTTGCTGCGAACGCCCGCTTTCCTGGACCAAGCGATCGAGTCGAGGCGGTCGAAGAAGTAAGCGGCTGACAGCGCCACACTACACCGCGTGGCGTGGCCGTGTTGGCAGTGCAAACACAGCCGGCACGGTGCGGTTCGAATCGATAGGCGCGCTCTCCATGCGCGTTGGGAACGCCGTCCGATCGTCAGCACTCCACGTTCAGGTGGAGCTCCTTCAGAATGCCCACGGCGTCCTCAAACTTTTGATCGAAGGCCTTCAAATGCCCTTTCAGATTCCGAAGCTCGTTCTTCAACTCCTCTCGCGCGAGACCTTCTTCGCGCTGCAAGTAGCACATCGTAGCAGCGATTTCTAATGTCGCCCGATCCTGTTGGCCTAAGCGGCCAGCGACATCCTCAAGCGAGGCCACACCTTCGGGTGCCGCAATCGCAACGAAATCGTCGAGCACGTTCGTCCAGCGCCCGTCTACCTCGTAATCGTAACGAGGCAATTCGCTCCCCACGTCGACCTGCTTCTCTCGGACGACTCCCGCGCGGGCGAGAAAATCTAGTGCGGCAGCAAGCCTGGGCGCAAACGGGCCGTAATGCTGAATACGAAAGTCGCGGTATGGGAGTTCGTATCCCATCGCGGTCAGCAGATAGACGATTTTCTGGAGCTTCACGCGTCCTTGGATCTCTCCACAGGCGCCCACTACTTTCGCAATCGTGAGTTCCCGCAGCGTGCTCATGATCGTCTCCGCCTCGTCTCTAAGATAGT
>CAZDTB010000063.1:10290-14891 GCA_964508075.1 uncultured Planctomycetales bacterium | reverse complement strand
GATGACGGCACGCTCGACCGTCTCGCCGAGGTATCGTTCGGCGGTGGCCTTGAGGTCGCGCAGAACCATCGCGGAGAGCTCGGGCGGGGCGTACTCCTTGTCGCCCACCTTGACCTTGACAAGCTCCTCGGGCCCGCCGGTGATGCCGTACGGAACGATCTTCTCTTCATGGCTGACCTCGTTGTGCCGCCGACCCATGAAGCGTTTGATGGAATAGACGGTGTTCTGAGGGTTGGTGACCTGCTGGTTCTTGGCACGGGTTCCGACCAGCCGCTCACCCTTCTCGGTGAACGCGACCACCGAAGGCGTCAGGCGCGCCCCCTGCTCGTTGACCAGGACTTTGGGCTGTCCGGCTTCCATGACGGCGACAACCGAGTTGGTGGTACCCAAGTCGATCCCGATGATTTTTGACATTTTGAGGACTCCTAGCACGCTGACGCGTGATAGCGCGCATAATGCGCGCTCGTACGCCCGGAGGTGACATGCAAGCGGAGTACCACTTCGGCGGGGGTAGGCCCGCCTGAGCGCAAGTCGTTTTCTGGCAACATTTTACAGGCGACGCCGGTCGAGTTGTGGCGTCGTGGTCGCTGCCAATCTGACATGCACGCAGTTCGACTGCCCGCGCTCGCGCGAGGCAGGCCGGTCCGCTGATAGCCGGGAGCGATTACGGCCGGCCGGAATCCTCGGAACCCCGTCTCGGCAACCGTTCGCACACTCGCCGATACAGGCCGAACGGCAACGCTCGCGCCAATCTCGCGAGCAGCCACATCTGCCATGGAAACCAGTATTCGGCCCGGCCGCGCTCGATCGCCCGGGCAATCCGCCGAGCCGCCTCCTCCGGCTGCAACACGAACTTCAGCACGCTGCGCGGGTGATGCGCGATCATCGGCGTCTCGACAAAACCGGGACAGATCGTGGTGACCTTGATCCCAAACCGGTGCAGGTCGACCCGCAAGCTCTCCATCAGCGTCACCAACGCCGCCTTGCTGGCCGAATAGGCCCCGACCTCCGGCAGGCCGAGCATGGCGGCGATGCTGGCAACTGCAACGAGATGTCCACTCCGCCGCTCCACCATCGCCGGCAGCACCGCCCCGATCGCGTTGATCGCGCCGTTGACATTGGTCGCAAATACAGCCCGTGCGTTCTCTGCGTCAAAGACATTGCCGCGCGTGCAGGGGTGTGTCCCGGCGTTGGCGATCAGAACGTCGCACGGACCCAGCGATTCCTCCAGCAAGCGCATAGCTTGCTCGGTCTGATCCGGATCCGTAACGTCGGCAACGGCGAAGGCAGCGCGGCCGCCACCAGATTCAATCCTCCGCCCGAGCTCAGCGAGCTTTTCTTTCCGCCTGGCAACCAGGCCGACTTTGGCCCCCCGTCCTGCAAGGTGCTTGGCCAGTGCCCAGCCGATGCCGCTGGACGCCCCGGTGATCAACACGCACTTGTCTTGCCAGTATGACATCTTCATCTCGACCGTTGTGCTAAGATCGATTCGAACCCGTCCCCGCTCGGGGGGCGTCAGAAAACTTCTACAGGGACGGTCGAATCTCAGCCCGTTTCCAACATAATGCCCACGTGCGAATTGTCCACGTAATAACCCGGTTGATCGTCGGCGGCGCCCAGGAGAACACGATTCTCACCTGCGAGGGGCTGCACGAGCTCGGCCACCAGGTCACGCTGATCACGGGGCCGACCAGGGGACCGGAGGGCAGTCTCGTCGAGCGAGCTCGGAATGGCGGCTACGACTACGTCGAGATCCCCGAGCTGATCCGGGCGGTGAACCCGTGGTACGACGCGCGCGCCCGGCGGTATCTCGAGATGGAGTTCCGCGACCGCCGGCCCGACGTTGTGCACACGCACAGCAGCAAAGCCGGCATTCTCGGCCGCTTCGCTGCCCGCCACGCGCGCGTCCCGATCGTCGTTCACACGATCCACGGAATGAGCTTCAACCGCACGCAGCCCTGGCCCGTGCGCAAGCTGTACGCCTGGTTGGAGTGGATGGCCGCCCGGCGCAGCGACGCGATCGTCACCGTCGCCGACGCGATGATCGAGCAGAGCGTGGCGGCGGGGATCTGTCGCCGCGAGAAAATGAAGACGATCTACTCCGGCATGGAAGTCGGCGACTTCACGCCCACCGCTTACGACCGCGAGGCCGTGCGGCAAAGCTGGGGCGTCGGCGGAGACGAGATCGTGGTCGGCACGATCGCCCGGCTGTTCCGCAGGAAGGGTTACGAGCAACTGCTGCCGATCATGGCGGCGGCGGCGAAACGCGAGCCGCGACTCCGCTTCGTCTGGGGCGGCGACGGAGCGCACCGGCTCGAGTATGAGGCGCAGTTGGCCCGTCTCGGACTCAGGGAAAGTACGACACTGACGGGTCTAGTGCCGCCCGAGGAGATCCCGGAACTGCTGGCGGGGTTTGACATCCTCGCCCACACCTCACAATGGGAGGGGCTACCGCGCGGCGTCGTTCAGGCGTTGCTGATGCGCGTGCCAGTGGTGGCGTTCGATGTGGACGGTACGCCGGAGGTCGTGCGGGAGGGACAGACCGGCCGGCTGGTGAAGCTCAACGATCTGGACGGCTTCGTCGACGCGTTGCTCGCGCTGGCGAATGATCCGGATGGTCGCCAACGCATGGGGGCGACCGGCCGGGCATACTGCTTGGAGCGTTTCGATTGGCATCGGATGGTTGCGGCGCTGGAGGAGCTGTATCAACAGTTGCGAAGACGCTAGCGCCGTTTCCAGTTGATGGGTTTCGCACCGTCGGTAGCCCGCCGGGACGACGGCCAGCGGGGATTCACTGTTACGATTGCGCCTTCTTGATCGCGCGGGTGAGCTTGGCGTGGATCTCGCCGGCCTTGGCGACGTGCTCCCAGACGATCGGCGTCTGTTTCTCGCCGGCCGGTGTAATGTGGATCGATCCGAGCCCGAAGAGTCGCGGAATCGTGCCCAGACGCAGGTCAGTCCCGCCAACGCGCATCAATTGGCAGTCGACGATGTCTACATCGAGCACGCCGGCCAGGCGCATCACCCGCCGATTGGTGAGCACATAGGCCCGGCTGGCCCATTGCAGCGACGCCACGACAGCCCGCACGAGCGCGGCCAGGACAGCCAACGGCACGGCGTAAGCGGCAACCCGCGAACCGCTATCGCGCGTCACGATCGCGATGGCCGCCGCCAGCGCCCCCACGATCACCACGAAGCGCAATGACACGATCGTAATAAACCACCGGGAGGGCTTGATCGATAGCTCGACGATTTCATCCCCATCGAGCAATTCGAGTTGAGCGGCGGGGGCTTTGTCAATCGTTGCGGCCGGGCTGGCGTCCGCGGGGACGGCGTCGACACGCACCTCGTCGTTCATGGCATCAACTCCGGCCGAAGCACGCCGATGTGTGGGTAGTTGCGGTAATGATCGTCGAAATCGAGTCCGTAGCCAACCACGAAGAGATCATCGATGTCGAAGCCGACGAAATCGGCCTGGACATCGGGCGGGGTCTTGCTGGGTTTGCGGAGCAGCACGGCGGCGCGCAGGCTGGCGGGCTGTCGTTCGGAAATCATCGCCTGCACGCGCCGCAGCGTGCGGCCGCTGTCGAGGATGTCATCGACGATCAGGACGTCGCGTGCTTCGACGCTGCCGGTCAGCTCGATAACGGTCTGCGGTTCGGCGGCCTCGACGGTTCGCCCCGGATAGGCGGAGACCTGGACCAGCGCAATTTTCATTTTAAGCGGCAGTTCGCGGATCAGGTCGGCCAGGAAGATGATCGAGCCGGAGAGAATCGGTACCAGCGTCAGCGAGGGTTTGCGTCCGTTGTAGACGCCGGCGATGTCCGCCGCCATCTGCCGAACGCGTTCGCTGATCTGGTCGTGATGCAGGAGAATGCGTTCGATATCACGTTCCATGCGTACATTATACGAGCTCTGGCGGAATCGACTAGGCGGATGAGCCGCGGCTCGTCGCGCTGGTTCGCAAGTGAGATGGCCACTCACGGCGCTAGGTCAGCCGGGCGGGAATCGAAGATGTGTCGATCCCCACGCTCTTGAGCGCATGGCGCAGGTCAGCGGCGTCGCGGTCGCGGGCGAGGGCGGTCATGAATTGCCCGACGGCTTCGAGTCGGGCGCGGGCGATGTGGCGGGTCGTCTCCCAGCGAAGGCAGTCGTTGATGCGCGCATCCCAGTAATGGTACTCGCGATGGCGAGTCCAACTCGCCAGGAGTTGTTCGAGAGGACGCCCCTCGGCCTGGTATTGCCGGAATTGCCGCAAGACGTACATGATGCCGATTTCATCGAGGTTTTCCGCTTCACTGAGCACACGCGCCTCCGGGCACTTGGTGTAGCGGTCATTGCATTCGCGGATGGCCCGGACGGCGATCCCAACCGTTTCGGGGGGCAGCAGGGCGGGGGCGTGATCCTGGAGGGCACCGACGCCCAGCTCACGTTGGATATCGTTTGTGGGGCGACTGAGCACCTGCCAGTGATTCACCTCACCGTGCTCGACCTGAACGGCCCAGCCGGCGTCGGCGAAGAGCGCCGCCAGCGCCACGGCGGTCTGATCGGGCTGATCGCCGCCGATCTCACGGGCCTCGGGCAGCAGCGCCAACATCCGA
>CAZDTB010000063.1:0-10280 GCA_964508075.1 uncultured Planctomycetales bacterium | reverse complement strand
AGGTGCCTGATGCGCTGCGCGTGTTCCCACAGCCACAAGTCATTGGCCTGACCTTCGCCGCGCAGGACCAACGATTCCTCCGCGACCTCGACAACCGCTTTGGGAAGCGCCACCGTTTGCTCCGCGCATCGCACGCGATTTGACACCGGACACCGCGGGCCCGCCACCGCTTGGTAATGTGCGGAGCATCGCGAGCATCCAGCGATACCCTATCCAACCGCCTTTCGGTACGCAAGCATGGCTCTTCGGCTGGGTACGCGCCCGGATGGATGTTCTTATCGGACGGGAAACGCCCCCGGACGGAACCTCGCACGCGTCGCGGGAGGCACTGCCAATTATCGGCAGGCCGCTGATGAGCGCCACCCGCGGACATACGCCGGGCGGCGCTGCCTCCGGCTGTGGTGCAGAAGCTATGGGCGCCGCAGTCCGCTAACGTCTGCTGGCTGTAGCATTTGTGCAGACTGAACAGCGTGTCCTGCAACGTCCCCTCCGACGGCTCGGAGGTCGGCCCCTCAAGCCGGCTCCGGACCCGCGCCGCTAGAGAAAGTTGCGAATGCCCGGCGCACGATCAGCCGATCATTAATGTGTGATTGTCAGCCGACGACCGCGAGAGAGGCCATCTATGCCGTCCGCATCAGGTTCTGGGAGCACAATCGACCCGGCTGCAAAGCTCGCGACCGCGCCCGAAGACGAGTTATCGCCCGAGCTGCAAAAGGCGATCGCCCGCGTGACGGAGATCAGCTCTCTGCCGGAGGTCACCACGCGCATCGTCGAGGTCGTCGAAGACCCCAAATCGACCGCGCAGGACATGCACGAGATCGTCAGGCATGATCCGGCCCTGGCCGCCAAAGTGCTGAAGGTCGTCAACTCCGCCTTCTATGGCTTGCCATCGCAGATTGCCAGCCTCGATCGCGCGATCGTGATGCTGGGACTGAGCGCGGTGAAGAACATCGCGCTGGCAGCTTCGCTCTCGCGTCTGTTTCGGCCCGGAGCTATCTCCGAGCGCTTCGCCAGCCGCGATCTGTGGACGCACTGCGTTTCCGTCGGAGTCTGCGCCCGGCTTCTGGCGCGGGCGAGCTTCGGACAGGTCGAGGAGGCCTTCGTCGCCGGTTTGGTGCACGACATGGGCCTGTTGATCGAATTCCAGCTGTTCTCCGACAAACTCAAGAACATCGCCGAACGCTGCGAGGCTGAACCGCAGGATTTCCTGGCGGTCGAGCGCGAAGTGATCGGCGCCGACCACCAGGCGTTCGGCGCGTGGCTGGCGGCGAAGTGGAAATTCCCGCCCGGGCTGCGTTGCGCGATCGGCCGGCACCATAACCCGGAGAGCCTCAAGCCCGAGCTGAAGCACATCGTCACCGCTGTTCAGATCGCCGACACGATCTGCTGCCAGAACGAACTGGGCTTCTACCTGACCGCGCAGACCCAGGAGATCACCGACGAAATGCTCGACGTCGTCGGAGCCACCGCGCAACAGATCAGCGATCTGCTGGAAGCCCTGCCCGAACGGATTAGGGAAACAGAGCAGATCTTCGGCGAGTAATCCGCAAACGAAGTCGAGTCGACGCTCAGCCGGCGATCGCCACCGGCCTAGTATCGTCTTCTTCTCGCTGCGATCACCTGCCGACCGCCAAGACATCCGCGGGCCGTGAGGATCTTCGTTCCCAAGCCTGAAGCTCGAACCCCACTCCATGTCAGACTCGCCGAATTCGGCTTGGCCGGCAAGATCACTGCCCGGGCCAATGCCACCCTTATCGGGTGCAGCTCGGCCTGACCCGCTACCGTGAGTGTCTCCGGCTCTCCAGGTCCGATAGTCTTTTCACACGTCATTTCCCTTCTTTTTTTGGCTTTTCTTGAGCGCTCGGGCGGTAAACCTCGCTAAACATCCTATGGGCTCCAGCAAAAGTCCTTGACACATCAGGCGGGCGTTTGGGCCCGATTGGAACCGCTGTCGGAGCGAGCGGCGGTCGTGGCGAGCTTTTGCATACCGGGGCTATCCAGCTTTCAGGGTGGAGTGTGCGACGGCGCAGTTTTTCGCGCGCCGTCTGCGCGCTCCCTGTATTCGCATCGATGGTTCCACAACAAGGAGTGCGATATGTTTGCACAGGCAACGCGACACACGATTTGTGCTCTGGCTTTCCTGGGTCTTGTGGTTTCAGTTGCAGATGCGGATCTGCCGCTCGACCAAGACGTGGTCTACAAAATCCACGACGACCCCAACGATCCGAACAGCGACGTGGTTTTCTCAGTTTGGCTGACGCTGACCGCAACGGCCCGGGACGGGGATTCGGTCGGCTGGCGAATCAAGCTAATGCAGTTTCGCCAAGTCGAGCAGGGTGGCCCGGACACGATCTGGAAGATACTCAACCCCACTATCCCCTCGGTAGACGGCCGCTGGTGGATCAATCACGCGGACGGGGACAATCCACAACTCGGTGAATTCGACGATCCGCCGCGCCTTGCGGGTACCGCCACGGCGGAGGATCAGTATGACGACGATCTGGAGTACGACTTCCAGGGAACCGAAGGCACGGGTGTCACACCTTGGGATCCGACGGCCCGGCTGAATTACGAGTTCATATTGGTGGGTGCGTCTGAACCACTGCTGAGTGGTACCGGCGACCCGGTGGAGGTTGATGACGAGGAGGACCCTAACGAGTAGCAATCCGTCATCTCGAGTTCGGTCTTGAGGACTTCGAGCGGGTTTCAAGATTCATGATGCTGAGCTGCGGCAGTCAGTCCGGGCTGCCGGACTCTGCATGCGAAGCCGTTGCGGTGCTGCGCTGCTGGGCGCGCTCCCGGATCTCTGCCAGGTTGGCGTCGATGGCTAAGCTCAAGGTCTGATAAGTCCCCTCCAGTCCCACGAGCTGCCAACTGGTGTGCAACGACTTGAGCAGACGGTCCCCTTCTTGAAGCAATTCTGCCGCGATGGCATCCTCGGCCTCGGTCTCGAAGTCCAGGTGGACGACGGCCAGGTTCGTCTGCGACCTGATCAGGTCGAGCGTCCCTTCGACCATCTGGGGTTGCTCTCTGTGCAGATCGCTGTAGATATTGTACGCGAGTTGGTAGTGGCGCGAGGCTTGTTCGTGTTTTCCCATCTTTCGCGACGCCTTCGCCAGATAGTTGTTGGCACCAGCAAAGCGATCTTTGAGCGCAGGGTTTTCGGGATCATTTGCCAAGAGTGCTTCGCGAATCGCCGCCTCTCGCTGAAACGCCTTGTAGGCCTCCTCCGGCGCATCGCGTTCCAAGAGCAACCGCCCGCGAAGCCGGTGTGCAAACGCGAGCTTCGATGATCCTTCCGTCGTGTGCCCCGCCGTTTGCGCAAGTTCATCGGCGAGCGCCATGGCATTGTCGCACACAGCCTCCGCCTCCGTCAGCTCGCCCTCGACGAGATACAGGCGGGCCAGCTTGTCGTACGCCGTGTACAGGTCAAACTTGAACCTCACCACCGAGGGGTCCATGCTGCTGAGCAGCTCGCCCAGCGCGATGGCCAGTCGCGAGAACCTCTTGGCTTCGTCCGGCTGACCGGCGTCGCGCTGAGCGGTCGCCATGTGCAGGTATGCCAGCATCAGGTCGTGGCGCAACTGCGTGTCGGCGGGGTGCGATTCGAGAACCTGTTCACGAAGCTGTAGTGAGGCGGCCAACTCCGCCAAACCGGCCGCGCCCTCACCCAGCGTCAGGAGCGCGCGCCCCCTTCTGTCCTTCGCACGGGCGACCAACGTGGCCCAGCGCTCAGCGGTTGCCGGCGCATCCGATGTACACAAGGCGAGCGCGGCCTCGAACTGCTTCAGAGCGCGGGCATGGTAGTTCAACCGTTCGAGGTGCTCGCCGAATGAGACGTGTGTCTGGCAGAGGTTGTAACGCATTTCCTCCCGGCGCGGGTCTCGGCTCAGGACCTCCGCGCCCAACTGAATAGCACGCTCGTAGAAAGTCTCGGGGTCTGGGGAGACCTCGGCGCACTTGCGGTTTGCCCGCACGGCGTCGTCCAAGTACGCCTGGTTGGACGGTTCGCTTTCCGCCAGGCGGAGACAACCGGTGAGGAACGCCTGGAAGTATCGGGCGGCATCCTCGGCCTGGCCTTGCTGACAAGCGATATCACCGCGTTTCTCGAGCAGGCGCGTGCGGATCGGGTCGAGCGCTTCGTCGGCCCCCACCAGCGCTTCCAGCGCCGGGATCTTACTGGACAGCTCGGCGACAAACTGATCGCGGACGATCAGGCCCCCGGGCAGCCCGCGGACGGCCTCCTCGACATCGTATGCTCCCTCGAACAGATCAAACGCAGCCTCGACCGCGGCGCGGGCGTTATCACGCTGCGCGCGGACCTGCATCCAGGAGAGCGACAGCGTCAGGAGGATCACAGCGGCAATGCCTGCTGCCACCCGATATCTACGGATCGTTTTGCGGAGCAGGTAGAAGTGGCTATCGGCACGCGCCGAGATCGCGGCGCCGGCCAGGCAACGCGTCAGATCGTCCGAGAATTCGGCCACCGACTGGTAGCGCTTGTCTTTCTCCTTCGCGAGGGCTTTGGCTAGGATCACCTCCAGGTCCCGGTTGATGCTGTCCAATTCCCGCATCCGCTCGCGCCCGCCACGCTTGGCCGCTTTGCGGAGTGGCTCCGGCTCCGCTGTCAAGATGGCATCGAGAACCTCCCGCGGCTCCCCCTTGACCGGGTACGGAAAGCCATCGGTCAGCAACTCGTACAGGACAATACCCAGCGTGTAGATGTCCGAGCGCACATCAACTTCCCCATCAAGTCCACCGGCCTGCTCGGGGCTAAGATACTGGAGCGTGCCGAACACCTGTCCCGACAAAGAGTACCGCAGTGCATCGCCGGATGCCCAGGCATCCTTGGCCAACCCGAAATCGAAGACGCGGGGTTCCCCAGACTCATCCACCAGGATGTTCGCGGGACTTAGATCGCGATGGATGACGCCGTTCTGGTGGGCATAGCTGACCGCTTGACACACTTTCGTGAACAGGCGCACGGTTCCGCGGGGCGTCAGGTCATTCAGCAGGACGTAGTCGTCGATCGGCAGGCCTTCCACGAAGTCCATCGCGAAATAGTGCCGTCCGCGGATGATCCCCGCGTCGTGGACCGTAATAATGTTGGGATGGCGTAGGCGGGAAACTAGCTCGATCTCACGCTCGAACAGGTAACGTTGGCGTTCGGAAGCCAACGGCCCGTCGAGCAGCACTTTGATCGCGACCAGCCGCTTGGTCCCCTTCTGACGCGCCCGGTAAACGACACCCTGGCCGCCGAAGCGAATGCGCTCGAGTACTTCGTAGCTATCAAGCGATCGGCGAAGGAATTCCAGGTCTTCCTCTAACGATGGATCAGCCTGGTCGGTCGGAGGCTGCCGTTGCGCTTCGCCGAGTACCTGGTCCCGCGCTTCCTCCATCGCCTGGAGGGCACGCAACCGTTCTCCGAGCTCGGGCATGAGCGCAGGATACGTGCGCTCGACACTGCTGACATCGACGCGGGCAACGCCCCCGTAGCGCTGCATCAACTCGTCTACGATGGCGCTGACCCGAGCCACCCTCTCGGGGTCGGCATCGGAACAGCCACGACGCTTCCCAAGCACGGGTGATTCCTCTTCGCGAACGGTCGGCCCTCTAATCCGATGCGCTGCCCAAGACCGATTGGGCGTCGCTGAAGTACTTGGTCGCGTCGCCCAGGATGACCCGCAATTCGCGTAGCCCCTGGTACACCAGGCTATTGACGGCCGCCTCGGTCTTCGCCATGTCGCTCGCGATTTCCTTCTGCGTGCGCCCTTCGATGTGCCGCAGGTAGACGGCGCGGCGACGATCCTCCCTCAAGCAGCTCAGGGCGATGGAAATGGCGTGCGCGTTCTCGATCGTGCTGAATGCACTGCTGGGCGTTTTCTGCGGTGACTTGATGCGCGTAAACAGGTTGCTCAAGGAGCTGACGCGGCGTTGAACGTCGCGGATGTGAAGCCGATCACCGCCCCGCTTCTGCCGGCGCGCCCAGCGAATCGCATCCACCAGTTTTGAGTTCGCGATCGTCTCCAGCCAGCGGTCGACCGCGCCTGGGCCGTCCGGCCTGAAGCTCGAAACGGTTCGATAGGCCGACAGCCACACTTCCTGGAGGACATCGTCGGCCGAGATCATGGTGCGGAGCCGGGCCGGAACCTGGCGATGCACGTAGCGGCGCAGCCCAAACACCCGCGGCAGAAGGTCCCGGTGCAGGGATTCGCGGTCGAGCATCTGCGTGCAAGTACTCATTTCTAATTGGAGCCACCCGTGCTATCTGCCACCCATATAGGGTAAAGCCTGAGCGGCAGCGGGTGGGCAAGTTTTTTCAGAAAACCGGCGGTTTTCTTGAGCGCCAGATCCCGCGTTGTCGTTAAACCCCGCTATGCGGGGAGATTGGCCAGCTGCGGAACCGCTCACGCACAATGATACTGAGGCAACGCACGGAACGCCAGCTGCTTTTGTGACTCGCCGCCTGTTCGCCCCAAGGCGACTCGTGGTCAACCGCAGGGTGGGTACTTTGCGGTAAACAGGCGGCAATGAGGGATGTCAAAACGCGAGGGCAACCATGGAGCAGCCACCGAAACCACCGGAAGTCCCGCCGAGCGAATTGACCGCTGCACAGAGACGGATCGCTCCCATGCTGGCGCAGGGCTGGTCGATCGCTGTAATCGCGGTCACGTTGGACCTCCCGGCTGAGGCTGTCGAGCTATGCCGAGATTCCATTTACAAGAAACTTGGCACTGAAGACCGCGCAGCGCTGGCTCAGTGGGTGATTCGTCACCAAGTGATCGATTAGCGGCATGAATCCGTCTAGCGCCTTGCCGGCACAATAATGACCTTGCCAGAGAACGACACGATGCCCATCCCTACAGAGAGCCTTCGTTTGGTCGTCGCCTTCATCGACATGGAGATTGCCCGGCTGCAGCAAAGCGTGAGGCGCTCCGGCGACCTGTTTGACCATGGAGATCCTTGGCCTCAAGAAGGACCACTGCCCAAACGGGGCGTCCCCGCAGATCCCCGAGCGGATGCCCGACGACCGGACTGCGTACGGCCAATTCGGCGACGGCGTCGCCCTTAGCGGCAGCACCGCTGTCGTCGACGCTTGGTACGATGACGATCGCGGCGAGGACTCCGGCTCGGCGGACGTCTTCGCTGTCGGGCCGGACGCGGACGGCGACGGGACCAGGGACGGCTGACTACGTCCCGGGAGCCTCGACGGGGACCTGGACGTGGACCTGTCCGACCTGGCCGCTTTGCCCACCGAGTACAGGACAGTCTGTCCATAGCGTGCACCTCGGCGCCGAGAGAGGGGGGCGAGAATCCTGTCTGGGCACGACGCCGGACTCTTGCGCTCCGCTATAATACGGGGCGGGATCGTTCCCAATGTCAATCAGAGGAGACACGAGCCCGTGAAGCGCCTGTTTCCCTTCAGCCTGGTTGGGCTGCTGCTCGTCGGCGGCTGCCCGCTCACGGACCCCGCAACCCGGTATCAGGCCACGATCAACGCCCAGATCGGCGTCTCAACCACCAGTGGAGAAGCACCGCTACGGGTTGCCGTCTCCGCGGCCCAGTCCACCTCCCCCCGGGGGCCAATCGTCAGCTACGCATGGGACTTTGCCGGTGAGGCCAGCGCCGACACGGTGGCGGCCGAACATACCTTCACCCGGCCCGGGCGCTATCCGATCACGCTGATCGTGGTGGACGCGGCGGGGGAGCAGGCTTCGGCCCGCATCCACGTGCGGGTCCAGGGCGGCAGCGTGACCGCGGTCATCGGTGCCGACCGACTCAGCGGTCCCGCCCCGCTCGGGATCCAGTTCGACGGCAGCGGGAGCACCGCGATCGACGACACGATCCTCGATTACTACTGGGACTTCGGCGACAACCAGGAGTCGCGACTGACGGCGCCGTTCCACGTATACCTGAACGCCGGGACCTATTCCGTCGAGCTCCGCGCAGTCAGCGCCGGCGGTGTCGAAGGCTATGCCGAAGCGACCGTAACGGTCGGAGCCGAGGCGGCGGATGCGTCGCTGCAATTCAACGGCACGCAGTACGCCACCCTCCCCGTATCCGCAGAAGAGCCGCTGTCGGCGTTCACGTTCGAGGTGTGGTGCAATCCCGACGCCATGGGTGGCACGCTGGTCAACTTTGGCGTCCCGAACGTGGGGATCGACGTCTCGCTGAGCATCGGCGTCACGGTGCGAACGGGGAGTGAGTCCTACGACGCGGCCGCGGGCATCACGCCCGGCCAATGGCAACACGTCGCGGTCAGCTATGCCGATGACAGCGGGGCGACCGTCTACGTCGGGGGAGCACCGGTCGGGACGCTGCCGCTGACCGGGGAGTACAACGTAACGCTGCTCTCGCTCGGCGCCGGCCTCCACGGCAAGCTGGCGGACGCGCGCTTCTGGTCGATCAGCCGCAGCGATACGGAGATCGCGGCCGGCGTGAATGGCACCCTGACCGGATTCGAGGAAGGTCTGCTGGGTGACTGGCCGCTCAGCACCGGCAGCGGACAGACACTTCAGAACAATGCCGAGGGCGGCGAGAACGGTGTCCGCGGCGCCAGTGACACCGCCGAGCCCGCCGACCCCGCCTGGAGCAGCGACAGCCCGTAGTCGCGGATCCTCAGGAGCGTTGGGAAGACGATGGGTGCCCGGGAGCCTGGGACTCGGGTGGAAGCACTGCCCAGACGCGGGCCGTGTGGGCCCGTCCACGCCACGCTTCCGAATGGTGACGGATCTCGAAGCCTGCCAGCAGTCCAGGCAACTCGCCGGACTCGAGCACGTGTGCATCGCGCGCGGGCCGGCCGTGTCGCTCTCGGTGTAGGGTTGTGTAAGTCTCGTAAAGGACGCCGCCGCCGGGCCGGAGCCATTCGCGGAACCGCGGGAACAGCGGTCGATGCAGATAGCGGATGACTGTAACCAAGTCGAAGGTGCGCTCAAACCGGACCGCGCCCGCCTCGAGGTCTGACTCGAGCCAGTTGATCGTTCGCAGCGCGGGGGCATAGCGGCCGGCCATCTCGCGCGCGCGTCCGAGCGCGTCGGGCAGGACGTCCACGGCGGTCACGTCCCAGCCGCGCGAAGCCATGAAGATCGCGTCGCGTCCGGTTCCGCAGGCCAGCTCGAGCGCCAGCCCAACGGGAAGCCGTGGCAGCATCTCAGCCAGGAATGCGTTAGGTTCCCACAGATGTCCGAGTTCAGCAGCACTCGACTCGCCGGGCGCGACCGGCGCGACCACCGCGGTTGCCCGCCGCCCGGCGCCCGTCAGCCAGGCCACGACCTCGCGCACCAGCGGCGCCGGTCCAATAACGCCGAGTTCCTGCTCACGCGGGGGCAGCTCGTACACGCGGTCGGGAAGCTCGGAAAAGGGGATGTTTACGGCGTCGGCGATGGGATCCCGGGCGGCCAAGTTGGCCGGACGTGGATCGAGCAGCCGCCGCCGAACCAGTCGCGCCGCCGCCATCGTTGCACTACAGCCACACGTCAACAATGCGCAGGGCCAGCTCGATCGTTGCCGCGATCTGCCCGGCCTCGTCGCAACCAGTCGTGAAAACCAGTCCGCCGGACAATGCAATCAGCCCCGTAATTCGGCGGCAAGGGAATCTCATCGTCAACTCCTGTGGCTACGTGCTTGCGTGTCCGATGCTAGCAGTGCGGCGCAGCTCCCGCAAGGTCGGTCCTGGACGGCTCAGTTTGACCCGCGCAAACTCCGTCGATAGTCTACCGATCTCGTACGCACACGCGTTCTTGGAGTTTGTCGAGCCAGTGAACAGAGACACGCCCCGGCCGAAACAGTTAGGTGCCGCCACGCGCGACACGCGCAAGGGGCGCAAGGAGCCCTTCCTGACCCAGATTGCCTCATTCGTCGAGCTGTTTGTCTGGCTGCTGGTGCTCAAGAGCTTCTTCCTCCCGCTGTTCATCATTCCAACCGGGTCGATGGCCGAGACCCTCTCGGGCGCTCACGCCACGTACACCTGCCCCAATTGCGGGTATGAGTATCCGGTCGGCTTTCACGACCCGGAGGGGCCCAGAATCGTGCAATGCCCCAACTGCCGGCAGCAGCTTCCCACCCGGCGTGACCGGCCGGACGGTATCCGGCTGGTTCGCAAATCAGGCGATCGCATCGTCGTGCACGGCTGGCCGTTCGACCTCGGCGGCCGGTTCGGGCCGCGCCGCTGGGATATCGTCGTTTTCAAGAATCCCAACCAGCCGGACGTCAACTTCATCAAGCGGCTGATCGGGCTGCCGGGCGAGACGATCGAGATCATCGACGGGGATGTTTTCGTG
>CAZDTB010000062.1:0-15011 GCA_964508075.1 uncultured Planctomycetales bacterium | reverse complement strand
ATGGTATGACCAGTGGCGCGACCTACGAAGACGGGGACCTCGACGGCGACGGCGACGTTGACCTGGCCGACCTGGCCGGGCTGCTTGCGCACTACGGCGAGGTCTGTTGGTAGACGAGAGCGGCTGACCGATGTTCGGCCAGCTGAAAAGCGGGCGGTGAGCGCTGACGCTTGAGCAGCGTGCGCTCACCGCCGCCCTTGGGACACGCACCCCGGCACGCCCGTAGCGGGGTGCTTTTGGGGGCCGGATCGCGCTACCCCCGTTCAGTTCGTGCCTCGAAGTCGTTATAGTGGATGTAGGCACATTGGCAGGGCAGCGATCACCGTCCTGGTCCTTGCCAGGACATCAACAGCGAGGGATTAACATGAGTTGGATCGAGCGTTTGTCAACGTTGTGGCGCGTACGTTGGACCTTACTGGCTTCGGCTACCGCCGCGGGCTTCACGCTCGCAACGCCTGCGGCCGGGCAATTGAACTACCTCGACCACTCAATTGGGCTTCAGACTCCTGCAATGGAAGGCGGCGATACCGAGCTCGAGTTCGGCGACGTCAACGGCGACGGGCATCTCGACATCGTCTCCATCGGCGACCACGGCTCGCCTTACGTCAACACCCAGGAGCATGGCGTGATGGTCTGGTTCGGCGATGGGGCCGGAAACTGGTCGGTCTATCAAAGCGGCAACTTCGGCTACGGCGGCGTGGCGCTCGGCGACGTCAACAACGACGGGCTGATGGATGTCGGCTACGGCATGCATCACAACTATTCCGGACAAGACTTCGGCGACCAGCTCATCGAGGTAGCCCTCGGCGATGGGACCGGACACAACTGGACCCCCTGGGACAACGGCCTGGCAACCAACGGCGAGACCTGGGGGATGTTCGACACCGACTTCGCCGACCTCGATAACGACGGCGACCTCGACCTGGGCTCGCTCTCCTTCGGCTGCTGCGCCGGCGTGCACGTGTACCTCAACAACTACGACGGATCCTGGACCCAGAGCTTCGGCTTCCTCGGCGGAAACGCCAACGACATCTTCGTCTTCGGCGACCTCAACGGCGACGGTCTGGCGGACTTCGCCACTTCCAGCGGCTACGGGACCGTCTACCTCGGCGACGGCACCGGCGACTTCACGCTGACCGATGGAAACCTCCCGTCATCCAGCGGCGGTCTCCGCGGCGTCGCACTCGGCGATGTCACCGGTGACGGCCGCGACGAGGTGTCGTTCGTCAACTCGAGCGGCGGGCTGGCCGTCTGGACCTGGATTGCGCACAACACCTGGCAGAACATCTCCGGCGCGCTCCCGGCCAGCGGCAACTTTGACTTCACCCAGATCGCCGACATGAATCTCGACGGCCACGCCGATCTGGTCGCATTTGCATCTGGAGAGCCGGGCCTGCTGGTGGTCTACGCCGGCGACGGCACCGGTAACTGGCAATTGGCCGCCTCGGTCACGACGGAGGATAGCTGTGACGCCGCGGCGTTTCGCGCCGGTCCCGACGCCGACCACAATGGCTATCCCGACGTCATGTGGGTTGCGGAAGAGGACTGCGGCTGGCTCGGCGGCACGAACCGCCCGCGCTTCTACGCCGAAGACTCGACCCCCAGTGCGACTTGGATTCACCCCCAATACCCGCGCGGCAGCGAAACGTTCGTGGCCGGCTCGGTTCGCTTCGTGAAGTGGACGGCCGCCATCGCCGACCCCGGCCCGACCGCAGTAACTATCGAGCTTTCGCGCAATGGACCGGAGGGGCCCTGGTCGCCGGTGGCCACGGAGGTCCCTGACAACGGCCGCTACCAGTGGCAGCTTCCCTCGCCGCTGCCCACCTCGGACAACTGCTACCTGCGCTACACGCTCAGCACCGACTCGGGAGACGCCGTCGCGATAACTCCCGATCCATTCACGATCGCGGGAACCGGCATTCCCGGCGATCTCGACGGGGACGGCGACGTGGACCTGTCCGACCTGTCGCAGTTACTGGCCCATTACGGGATGACCAGCGGGGCGAGCTACGAAGACGGCGACATTGATGGCGACGGTGACGTGGATCTCAACGATCTCGCTGCGTTGCTCGCAAACTACGGCGCGGGCGGTTAACCCGCGAGCACGTTGCGCATGTCGTATAGTCCCGGCTCGCGGCCGATGATCCAGCGGGCGGCGCGCAGGGCGCCGGCGGCGAAGACATCGCGTGATTGAGCTCGGTGGCGCAGCGTGAGCGTTTCGCCGGCGGCGGCAAAATGCACCTCGTGTTCGCCGATGTTGCTGCCAAGGCGCAAGGCATGGATTCCGATCTCGCCCGCCGGGCGTGGGCCGCAGCGCCCGTAGCGTCCGTATGCGGCGGCGTCGAGTGGGTCTTGCCCGCGGGCAGCGCAGACGGCTTCGTAGAGCGCGCGGGCGGTTCCGCTGGGGGCATCGATCTTGTGCTGGTGATGGGTTTCGCAGATCTCGATGTCCCAGCCTTCATCGAGTCGCTCGGCCGCATCGGCCACCAGTTGCAGCAGGAGATTGACCCCGACACTCATGTTCGGCGCCCAGACAACCGGAACGCGCTCGGCAGCGGCGTGCAACGCGGCCGTTTCAGCTTCGCCCAGGCCGGTCGTGCCGCTAACCAGCGCCACACCGTTATCGGCGCACCAGTCTGCCCAGGCGCGGCAGCCGGTCGGCAGTGTGAACTCGATGACGACGCCGCAGCGGACATCGCAGCGTGCGCTGATGGGAATGCCGATCTCGTCGAGGCCCGCACCGAGCCCAGCGTCCTGGCCGAGTGCCGGGTCGTCGGCGACCGTGAGCGCGGCGACGACTTGCAGGTCGGGGTCCTCGGCAGCGAGATGCAGCAGCGCCTTGCCCATCCGCCCGGTACAGCCGGCGATGGCCAGTCGCAACGGGCTCACGCCATCGTCCCCACAGCACCGCGCGTTTCAAGCTCGGCCGCCGGACCGTCGCTGTTGCGGGCGCATTCGATGCCGGCGCCGCGCGTGAAATTCCGGCCTGAGATTACCTGATCAGATACAAGTAGCACTGGGAGAACGCATACCCCTTCTTGCCCTGCTTCAGCAAATCCTTGTTGTACTGTTGGCCCAGTTGCCGGATGCGTTCCAGCAAGCGGTCGGCTCGATCCCGCTCGTTGCGAGCCGCCGCCGCGTTGGTCTGGTTGACCAGGAATGGTTGCGTCGCGACCAACCGGATGTCGGCGCCCGGGAGCGTAGCGCAGGGCACGCCGTTGTCCCGGAGGAATCTAGCGGCGGCGATGGCATCCGCCTGCTGGCGGTTCTTGTTGAAGTGTTGCACGACCACGTAGTGATAGCCCTTTTGCAGTGTGACCTGCGATGGGCTGGCTGGTGCGGGGTCCGCGGTCCGGCGGTCGGCTTGCTCGGGGGACCCGTCGGCGCCGGACGGGCCAGCGGCCGTTTGCTGGTCGGAAGGCGTGTCGTTCTCGGCGGCGAGTCGCGTTTTCCCCGCGGCGTCCTGATCGCTTTCCAGGGTGAAATCGGCCGGCGTGAATGTGCTGGGATGGTCCGTTTCGTAGCGTCGCCCGGCGACGAAGGCCACCAACAACAGCACGATCATGCCGGCGATCAGGAGCGTGAGCGTCGAGGCGGAGATGGTGATCGCGCGGCGATCGCGAACGACCGTGGGGATCGGGGCCGACGAGAACGTCGTGGTTGTCAGGACATCAGGCTCACGCTCATCGGTGGACACCGGTCGCTCAGCCTCGCGGGAAGGGCGGAAAGCGCGTGGCTTACGCGCCGGATCGCCGCTGCGGGGCTCCGGACGGAACACTTCGTACAGTATGGGGCGTTTCTTGCGCGTGGCCACACCGTTCCTCCATCAGCGGACTTGGAATCCCAATTGCAAGGGCACGCCTGTCGGCGTGAATTGTAAGTCGTCCAGGCGGGGTGACAACCGTGTGGCGTGTGAGGGAGACTTTTCCGGGTGCGATTGCCTGACCAGGTGCCGCGTGAGCTAGCGGCGGATTTTTCGCGAGCCCGGCGTGCGTTGGAGGCGGTAGCGCGAGCCCTGGTAGCGGGAGTGGCGATCGCGGTAGGGGTAGAGCAAGCTGCGGGGGCGGCTATAGGAGTCGCTGGAGCGGTAGCGCAAACCACCATAGCGGCTGGTGTAAACGCGCCGGGTCGGGTGCGACCTGCCGTAGTCGTGGCGATAGGTCGAACCCGTGCGATAATGATGGTCGTAGACCTTGGGTGTGCCGTAGTCGTGCCCGTAGTGGCCGCTGCGGTAGCAGATCGACGGGTGGGCGCGGCGCACCGGGTTTGTGTAGTAGCGCGAGCGGGTATACGTCGTGCGGTAGGTCGTGGGATAGCAGTCGTCGTAGACGATTACGCGCGGGGTTGAGCAGCCCGCGTAAACGAGCGGCTCGCAGCGGTCCGTGTAATAGATGCAGCTCTGGGGGTAATACGAGGGGTAGTACGAGCCATAGTACTGGGAGCTGGAACACGCCGGCGCGTAACTGCTGTAGTGGAAGGAAATTCCGAAATCGGCTGCGGAGGCCGGCGTGGCGGTGAGTCCGCCGACCAGCAGGCCGGCCAGCGTCAGAAGAGGGTAGCGCATGGTCATGCGATAACTCCTTTGAGCGGTGTCCGCTGAGGCAGACACGTTCCATCGCCACGGGTTGGTGCGCTCCGCGGTTTTTGTCGTGAGCGGTTCCGACATCACAGCCCCGAAACGCCAGCGAATACCAGTCTAATCTGCGAGATGTGCACGCAGAAAGGGCATTTTGCCGGGTTGGCCGTGTTCCGGCGCGGGCCGGTCTCGGCTGCGGTATGATTTCAGGCCTGTTCAGGACTTTGCGCACGCAATTATCGGGTGTTCCGCGCCGAGGAAGCTGATGCAGGCCGGCTGGGCAATACAGGAAATCACTTGGCCGGGAGACGCGGCGGGTGCTGTGGGCGCATTTGCCGGCGGGCGCGAGCTGGCCTGGCTGGATAGCGCCAGCACGGACGACCTCGAAACACTACCCGCCCGTTACAGCCTGATTTGTCGCGACCCCATTGCCGTGCTCGAGCAGTTCGACGGTTGCCCGGCGGAGCTCTCGACCGGGGGCAAGGTCGTGGCGCGGGAGGCAAACGGGTGGGAGTTGTGGCGGAGGGCGTGCCGGCGGGTCCCCGGTTGCTCGCCGGGCGTGTGGAATGTCTCGCCCGGCTGGGTCGGGTTCGTCGGGTTTGAAATGGCGCGACAGCTCGAGCACTTGCCGAGCACGCACCCTGAGGATTTCGGGCTGCCGCTGTTGCGGATGGGACTCTTCGACCGGGGCGTTGTCCTGGATCACCACCGACGTCGTGGTTTCGCTGTCGCTCTGGACGGGGTGCGCTTGGCGCTGGGGCTTCCGGCGTCGCCGCTGGAGGCGCTGGTGGAAGCCTGGGAGTCGGCGGCCAGTGCGGAAGCACGCCAGAGTTGTCCCGAGCCGCCGCGCATGTCGTTCGATATGGAACGTGGTGTATACGAGCGTATGGTTGCCCGGGCGCTCGAGTACATCGCGGCCGGTGACATCTACCAGGTGAACCTGGCCCAGCGGCTGCGGTTTGACGAGGTCGCGGATCCATTAGAAACATACGGTGTGCTCCGTCGTGTGAACCCGGCCCGCTACGCGGCGCTGTTGCGTTGGCGCGACGGGGCGATCGGTTCAGTCTCGCCGGAGTTGTTCCTGCACACGCGTGGGCGCGAGGTGCTGACGCGACCCATCAAGGGTACGCGTCCGCGCACGCGCGACGCCGTGCTCGATGCGGCCTATCGACAGCAGCTGCTCGACTCGGCCAAGGACGCGGCCGAGCTGGCGATGATCATCGACCTGCACCGCAACGACCTGGGGCGGGTGTGCGAATACGGCTCGGTGCGCGTGCGGAATGCCCGGCGTCTGGAAGCGCATCCGACGGTTTTTCACACGGTGGCGGACGTGTGCGGTCGCCTGCGAGCCGATCGTGACCTGCTCGACTTGCTGGCCGCGTGTTTCCCGGCCGGCTCGATCAGCGGCGTCCCGAAGATTCGTGCGCTCGAGATTATCGACGAGCTCGAGCCGGTGGCGCGGGGGGTTTACACGGGCGCGGTCGGCGTGCTCGGGCTCGACGGGCAGATGACGTTCAACGTGGCGATCCGCACTTTGCAGTTCTGCAAACAAGCTGCGACACTGTACGTCGGCGGCGGGATCGTGGCGGACTCCGACCCGGCCGACGAGTACGAGGAGACGCTGGCCAAGGCGCGTGGGATTGTGGAGGCGCTGGCCATGACAAGGAGTGAATTGAGAATAGCGAATTAAGAATGGCGAATTGAGAACAGCGAATTAAGAGCCCCTATCAAAACCCCTCCTCCTCTCAGGGGGAGGGTAGGGAGGGGGTCGGGCGTCCGGTGTTTCGACCCTCCCCTTGACCCCTCCCTACGAGGGAGGGGGGTATTGTCAGGCGCTCCAAGAAGCGATCATTGGTGGGTGGCCGCTTTCACTTCGCTATTCGCCATTCTTACTTCTGAATTCAGAGGACTTTGTATGCGTGAATGGGTCAGCCTGAACGGTCATCTGATGCCGGCGGATCGGGCCCAGATCAGCGTGTTCGACTCCGGGCTGATGCAGGGGATCGGACTCTTTGAGACGATGCGCGCCTATGATGGGCGCGTGTTTCGCCTCGACCGGCATCTCGATCGCCTGGCCAACTCGGCGCGGAAGCTCGGCTGGTCGATGCTGCCCGATCCGGACGAGCTGCGGGAGAACATCGAACAAGTCGTCGGCGCGACCGAGCACGAGGACGCCCGCGTCCGCCTGACCGTCACGACCGGCACGTTGCGTCCCACCGAGCGGGAGACGCCGGAGTTGACCGTGATCGCGACGGCGTCGGCCGGGGCGTCGTACCCGGACGAGTGCTACGCAGAAGGTGTCACGGTGCTGGTTCCGGGCTATCGTCAGGGGGGTGATGATCCGACCGCGGGGCACAAGACCACCAGTTATTTCTCGCGGCTGGCGTCGTTGCGCGAGGTGCACGCACGGGGGGGGTTCGAGGCGCTCTGGTTGACGTACGATGATCACGTCGCGGAGGGGGCGATCAGCAATATCTTCGTGGTGCGGAACGAGCGCGTGCTGACGCCGCCGCTCGACACGCCGGTCCTGCCGGGCATCACGCGGGCGATCGTGATGGAGTTGGCGGTCGAGCTGGGGATACCCGTGCGCGAGCAGGCCCTGTCGCTCGAAGAGCTGGTCGAGGCCGACGAGGTGTTCCTGACGAACAGCCTGATGGAGATCATGCCGGTGGTGCGGGTTGGACGTGAACCGATCGGCCATGAGAAGCCCGGTGATTCGACCGCGCAGTTGTACCAGGCGTACGCGAAGCTCGTCGAGCGGGAGTGCGCCCATGCCTAGCGGGCGGAAAGATCGGCGGAGCGGTGCGCCGAAGACAAGCGTGGCAGATGTCCACGCAGCGCTCGATCAACTGGCGCCGTTCGTCGGGGCCGAGGACTGGGACAACGTCGGCCTGCTGGCGGGACGTCCCGAGTGGCCGGCGCGCCGCCTGCTCGTTGCGCTCGACCTGACCGACGCAGTGGCGCGCGAGGCCTTGCGGAAGAAGGTCGATGCGCTCGTCGTTTATCATCCGCCGATCTTCAAGGGAATCCGGGCGATCACGCCGCAGGCCGAGTCTCCGACCGGGTTGCTGCCCGATCTGCTGGCGGGGCGGATCGCGATTCTGGCGACGCACACGGCCTTCGACGTCGCCGTGGGCGGCAGCAACGACCTTTTGCTCGACCTGTTCGAGCCGGTCTCGCGCCGCCCGCTGGCGGTGGATGTTTGTGAGAGTGACGAATTCAAGCTGGTGGTGTTCGTGCCGGCGGCGGAGATGAACAAGCTACGCGGGGCCTTGTCGGCGACGGGCGCGGGGGTGATCGGGCACTATACGGAGTGCAGTTTCGCGTTGGCCGGGCACGGATCGTTTCGCGGCGATGAGACTACGAGCCCGACGATCGGCCGCCGGCAGACGCTCGAGACCGTTGAGGAGGTGCGGCTGGAAATGGTCGTGCCACGCCGGTGCGTTGGCGCGGTCGTGCGGGCGCTGTACGCGGCACATTCGTACGAAGAGCCGGCGTTCGATCTGTATCCGCTGCACACCGTCGCCGGTCGCGCCGGGGTCGGGATGGGACGTGTCGGCCAGTTGAAGCGGCCGCAGCGCGGGCCGGCGTTAGTCCGGAAGTTGGCCAAAGGCGTCGATCTATCGGTTGCGACGTGCGTCGGCAATCTGAAACGGCTGTTCCAGTCAGTGACCGTCGGCGCGGGCGCGCTGGGAATCGACCGGTTCCGCGATCCGGCGTCGCTGGTGGTGACGGGCGAGTTCAAGCACCACGATGCGTTGGAATTGCTGCGGCGCGGCGTGACGGCGATCTGCCTCGGTCACTACGCCAGCGAGCGGTTGGTGCTGGATGCATTGCGGAGGCGTCTGGCTGGGGAACTGAAGGGTGTGAGTATCACGGTAGCGAAGTCAGATCAGTCGCCGTTTCAACCGATTCGCTTGTGAGGAGAGCCTGATGGTTGCGTGTCCTGATCGTGTGATGGTCCGGGCCAACTACGCCGGGATGGTGGTTGCCCTTGTTGTCGCGCTGGCAGCAGCACTACCGTCGACAGCGCGGGCGGATGATGGGGACGCCGTGGCCATGGTCAACGGCCACCCGATCGCACGAGAAGAGCTGGTTGACATTCTGATCGAGGCTCACGGCGTTGACGTGCTCCAGCAACTGATCATTCTGCAGGCGGCCAAGCAGGAGACGCGGAAGCGTGACTTGCGGGTCACCGAGGCCAATGTCGAAGCAGAGTACCAATCGGCGCTGGACCGCATCGCCGAGAACGCCGGCATGTCACCGAAGGAAGCGACCGAGCAGAACAAGCGCGAGGCGTTACGGCAGGTGCTGGATGAGCGTGGCATCTCGCTGGCGGAGTTCATGATCGGAATGGAGCGCAACGCCCATCTGCGCAAGCTGGCCGAGACAGACTTGCGCATCTCGGAGGAAACCCTGCGTGAGGAGTTCGCGCGAGAGTATGGCGCGCGGGTGCACATACGGCACATCCAGATTCCGCAGCGCGATAACCGCGGGCTGAACCAGGCGCTCGAGCTGCTCGCCCGCGGCTCCGACTTTGCCGACGTCGCCCGGCAACTCAGCAAGAATCCGGAGACAGCGGCGCGCGGCGGGGAGATGGAGCCGTTCACGTTCGACGACCCGGAGATCCCGGCGGCGATCCGCGAGACGGCGTTCGCGCTCAAGCAGGGGGGCGTCTCGAGCCCGGTGCTGGCGGGACAGTTCTTTCACATTCTAAAGCTGGAGCGGCGTATCCCGGCCGATCGGGCCCGCTTCCAGGACAAGCGGGCCGAGGTCGAAAAGAGCCTGCGCGAGCGTGCCATTCCCCAGGCGATGGGGAAGCTGGCGGTCGAGCTCTTCAAGGAGGCCAAGATCACGGTGCTGGATAGTAGCCTGCGGGCGAAGTACCAGGAGTTTCTCGAACGGGGCTCGTCACCCGTGACGCCGCCGTAGGCCGTGCGCGACGGACACGCGGCGTCACTGCGTGTCGGCTATTCCCTGCCGGGGGGCGGCGGCGCGAACTCCGCATCTCCCTGCTGCATGCCATGTTCGTCGACGCGCAGGGTTCCCGTGGCGAGGCGGAAGTTGAGCAGAGCGGTCCAGCGCGAAGTCTTGGCCTGGTTCAGATTGTTGAGGGCACGAATGTACTCGTCCTCCGCGATGACCAGATCCCGGTTGTCGATCTCTCCTCTCTCGTACTGTCGCCGGGCAAACTGGCGCTGATCATCGACCACCTCCACGGTCCGACGCTGGATTTCCACGGTCTCATCCTGCAGACGAATCTGATTGACCGCGCTCAACACTTCGGCGCGGATGCGTTCCGATTGGTCGATGTAGTGGCGGCGGGCCTGACGGACGTCGATCAGGGAAGTCCGGTAGCTGTTGCGCTCGCGGAAACGATCGTTCATCGAGAGCATCACTTCCGTACGCCAAGTGGCCCGCGCCTGCTCGAAACCACCAAGCTGATAGTGTTCCGGATCGGTCTCGTACGTTAGGCTCGAGGTCCAGTCCAGGTTCGGCAGCAGAGCGTTCCTGGCGATCGCCACGCCGCGCTTGGCGTCATCGATTCGATCGCGGGTGGTCAACAGGCCGAGACGTAACTCGGTCGCGACGTCGAGAGCGCGCTGCTCGTCGTTGATCGCCGGGGTCGGATGCAGGAGCGGGTACATGCCGGCGTCAATCTGCTGCTCCACTACCTCGATGGTCTCGAGATCGTCCAAGCCGATCAGTTCGTCAAGCGGCATGCCGATGAAGATCTTGAATTGGTCAGTCGCCAGCCGAAATGCCTCGCGTCCCCGTGCCAGCCGGTCTCGGGCCGCGAGCATTTGGATTTCCTGACGGCCGGTCTCGAGTTGCGTGCCTTTCATTGCTTCCTGGAAGTCTATCGCCCGCGCGAGATCGGCCTCGGCGATTCCGAGGCTGGTGCTCGCATCGAGCACGGATTGCTTGGACCGCAAGAGGTCAAAGTAACGCTGGGCCACGTCCACGAGTTGCTCTCGACGGAAGCGCTCGAAGGCACGAACCGCGTACGTCAGGGCGCGCTCGAGCTGAATCAAGTCTTCCTGTGCGACGTGGCCGGCATCACGAAGCAACGGGATGTCCAAACCCAGTTGGATCTGGCTGCCCTCCGAAGCCGTGATGCTGCGGCCCACGTCGCGGATCAGCGTGCTGACCATCGCCGCCGTGAACTCGCCGCCGTACGGCAAGCGCTGGACGACAGAGAGGTCGGCGACGAAGCGGGTGGCCTGGTCGAAGTCGCGGATTTCGCCGTAATTGCCGTACACGCCCTGCAAGCCGGCCGCGAACTGGGGTGTCCAGAGGTGGTGCTCCAGCGTCAGCGCCAGGGCGGACAAATACAAATCCTCTTTGGCGGTCTGGTATCCGCGGCGATGTTGCTGCGCGTAGCCCAGCGCGTCGGTGAGCGTGAAGACCTGCTCACGAAAGCGGGTGGGCTGCGAGGCGGGGGCGCTGGCCGCCATCGTGGTGGCAACTTCGCGCGCGACGTCGGCAGGCTCTTGCGGCGGGCGATCTTGCGCCGCCTCGAATCCCGCGGGGATTTCGGTGGAGCGCGGACTGGGGTTGCGCTGATAAGCGGCGCGATCGGCCCTGGGCAACGGATCGTCGGCGTCTCCGAGGGGCGCCGGCTGGCTGTAGCCGAGCGACTCGCGCTGGCGCTTTTCGATCAGGGACGCGACGTCGCGGTCGGTCTGGCGCATGATCTGACGACAGCCGACGGTCCAAGAGCAGGCGATCAGGAGGGGCACGAGGCAAACGAAGCAGTTCGAAAGCGGAGGTCTCAAGCGCGGGGTCATAGAGTGCTCGGGAGCGGACGTTCCTGCCAACAGACGGGCTACCCGACCCGGGTGGCAACGTCGGCCCGTCGGCGACGCAGTCCCATGACGGCTGCTATCATAGGCGCGGACCCGCCGGAGGCCAAATGGCCGGCAGAAACGGGGGAAGACGTTGCGGGCGGGCGGCGCCCGCGGGCGACACCATCGCATCACCCGCCGGACCCCGTATAATCCGGGTCGCGCCAAGAACTCGGTTTGGACTTGCTACATGCAGCTCGCGCGTATATCGCTGGCGGTCAAATACCGCATCCTCTTCGGGGCGGCGGTGATCCTGATCATCGGCGCCGCGCTGTACGTGCCGTGGTACCTGATGGAGGATCTGGTGCTTGAGCAACCCGCCTTCCGGGAGGCTCAGCGGGTGGCCGACGATTACTTCCGCCTAGCCATGGCGGCGCCGGGCTCCGGGAGCGGGGGCGGGGGCTCGATCCACAGCAAGGAATTCAGCTTGCTGTCGGAGGGACTGCCCGCGCAACCGCAGTTCGTACAACTGCCCACGAACGTCCAAGATGCCGAGTCGATCCTGAACCGCGCGGGGGCCGACCCGTTTGTGAGCAAGGCGCTGCGCTCGTTTGAGCGGAATCCGAATCTGGAACACGCCTACACGACGCGGCTCGATGGTGAGAGTCGGCGGTTCCTCTACGCCCACGCGGTCCGCATCAACCAGAGCTGTCTGGCCTGCCACGGCGAGGGCAGCACCCGTCCTTACGTGGAGAACCAACTGGCGGGAATCATCAGCGTGTCCTTACCGGTCGATCAGAGCGCCACGGACCTGGTCTGGAATCGGATCTGGCTGATCGCGTCCGGAGCGCTGGCCGGTATCCTGGCGATTCTGGTGTTCTATGTGATCACGACGAAGTACATCCTCTCACCGATCCACGACCTGCGCCGCGTCGCGATTCACGTCGCCGACGGCAACCTCGACGAACGCTCGACGGTGCAGACCGGCGACGAGTTTGAGCAGCTCTCGGACAGCCTCAACAACATGCTCGAACGGCTGCGGGCTTCGCAGGATGAGCTCAAGCAGGCCAACAAGGCGCTCGACGAGAAGCTGGGCGAAATGGCCGAGACGAACGTGGCTCTCTACGAGGCCAACCGGCTCAAGAGCGAATTCCTGGCAAATGTCTCGCACGAGCTGCGCACACCACTCACCAGTATTCTCGGTTTTGCCGAGTTGCTGCGCGAAGACCCCGAAGCGAAGCCGGACCCGCGCACGGCGCGGTACTCGGAGAACATCCTGATCTCCGGGCGCATTCTGCTGGAAATCATCAACGACCTGCTGGACTTGGCGAAGATCGAGGCCGGCCGAACCGAACTCCGTCTCGAGAGCATGCATCTCGACGAGATCTGCTCGACATTGATCGCTTTTGTACGGCCCCAGGCTGACAGCGGCGAACTCGAGCTCACACTGGTGACCGACGACGACCTCCCGATCATGATTACGGACCGGGGCAAAGTTCGGCAGATTCTGTTCAACCTGCTCTCGAATGCGATCAAGTTCACGCCGCCGGGGGGCGCGGTGACGCTGCGCGCGGCTCGGGACGGTTCGGACACCGTGCGGGTGTCGGTGACGGACACCGGCCTGGGGATCGCCGAGGAGGATCTGCCGATCGTTTTCGAGAAGTTTCGCCAGGCTGACCAATCCACCACGCGTGCGCACGAGGGAACGGGGCTGGGGCTGGCGATCGCGAAGGAGTTGACGCGTTTGCTGGGGGGCGAAATCGGGGCCGAGAGCCGCCTGGGAGAAGGCTCGACGTTCTGGGTCCTCCTCCCGGTGGCGACGCCGGAGCCGAGCGGGCCAACGCCAATCTCCCTACTCTAGGCGGCGAGAAGGTATTGCGCTGGAATCGTGCCGGCGCGCGGCCCGCGGCTGACCCGAGTCTCGGAAGTACAAAGCTAGAGGGACCGGCGGCGATGGCCCGATGGATAGAATACGGACGGCAGGGCGTGACGCATTGCGTGACTGGGCCGCGGTGGGTGGCCACGCACCCCGGGATGTGACGTAAGCCACGCGAGCGCAACGGCTTACGCGAGTCTGAGGACGCGCATGATTCGGGTTGAAGGGCTCACCAAGGTCTTCCCAAACCCAGACGGGAGCGAGAAGACCGCCGTGGACCAGGTCAGCTTCCAGGTCAATCCCGGGGAGATCTACGGTCTGCTCGGGCCGAACGGGGCCGGAAAGACGACCACCCTGCGCATGATCAGCGGGCTCTTGCGCCCCTCCGCCGGCCGGGTCTTCATCAACGGCACCGACGTCACCGACCAACCGGAGGTGGTCAAACGCCAAATCGGCTATCTCACCGCGAATACCGGGCTGTACATTCGCCTCACACCGCGCGAGATGCTCGAGTATTTCGCAACCCTCTACGGACTCTCAAAGCGGCAGGCCGAGGCGCGCATCGCCGGTCTGGTCGAATGGCTGGGGATGGAGGACTTTCTGGCGTTGCGTTGCGGAGCGCTTTCGACCGGGCAGAAGCAACGGACGAACATTGCCCGGGCGCTGATCGCCGACCCACCGATCCTGGTCATGGACGAGCCGACGCTGGGACTCGACGTGCTCAGCAATCGGGTGATCCTCGGATTGATCCGGACGCAGGCCGAGGCGGGCAAGGTGGTGCTGCTTTCGACGCACGCGCTGGACGAGATCGAGACGATGTGTCGACGGATGGGACTGATCCACAATGGCCGGCTGATCGCCGAGGGCGACCTTGACGCCTTGCGCGCGCGGACGGGCCAGCAGCGGCTCAGTGACGTGTTTCTGAAACTGGTTGGAACTGATGAGCCGGTATTCGCGGATTAACACGATCTGGCGCAAGGAGCTGATCGACACGCTGCGCGATCGGCGCACCGTGATCGCGATGGTGCTGGTGCCGATGATCCTGTACCCGGCACTGATGCTCGGTTCACTGCAGGCGTTCGAGATCCAGATCGCCAATCTCGTCACGGAGCAATACGACCTGGCGGTAAATTCGGAGGAAGTCAAGCGCTGGCTCCGGCGTCTGATCGACAGCGATCCGGCGCGACAGGAGCTGGCCAGCGGGGTGCCCGCGGAGGACTTGGTCGAAGGTGCGCAGGCGGAGCCGCAGTTGGGTGGGGAGGCGGAAAAGCCCTCGCGGAAGCGGAGCGGTGCCCAGACTGCCAGGACCGGCGTCTATGCGAATCCCCCGGAGTACAAGATCTGGGTGGTCCACGACGTGGTGGCGGCCGTCATCGAAGGCGCCGTGCACGCCGGCGTGTTGCTCGAGGGTGAGCCCCCGTTGCCGGGCGTGGTTGGGTCCACCAAGGTCCTGGTGGCGTTTGATGAGAGTGACATTCGCAGCGAGATCGCGGCGGCCGGTGTGCAGGGCGTACTCGATCGGGCCAACCTGCGTCTGCTGCTGCAACGACTGAAAGAGAAGAATCTCGATGCCGACTTCGTTCAGCCGATCGCGCTGGATGAGTGGAACGTGGCCTCGCCCGAGCGGATGGCCGGGGCGATCCTGGGCACCATCGTGCCACTGATTCTGATCGTGATGACGATCACCGGGGCGGTTTATCCGGCGATCGACCTGACCGCCGGGGAGCGCGAGCGCGGCACGCTGGAAACGCTGATGGTGGCGCCGGTGCCG